>JAUNUL010000136.1 GCA_030538175.1 Propionibacteriaceae bacterium
CCTTCGGGCCGAGCGTCACCTTCACCGCGTCGGCGAGGGTGTTCATGCCCCGCTCCAGTCCGCGGCGAGCCTCGATGTTGAACTCAATCAGTTTTGCCATGTGCTCCGGGAGTCCTCCCGCATCAGGGGGTTGTCAATGTCGTAAGGCGTCAAGACAACGATGCCCGCGACGGACGGTGACCCGTTTCGAACGGGGCACCTCACCGGACTTGACGGTGGCACTCAACAAGCGAGAGTGCCAACACCATGTTTAGCACTCACCACAAGCGAGTGCAAACAATTGGATGATCGGCAACACTGGCGCCATGGCCCCTGCAGACCTCGTGCGTTGGATCGGCAACGTGTGCAATCTGTCCACGCCGGCCGGGCTTGCCGTGGCGGCCCTCAGCGGCTGCACGCTCCGACTCGGTCCGCGTGGGCTCATCCTCGCTGAGGGCTATCGGCCACGATTCCCCTTCGCGTACGCCTTCACCCTCGGCAACGTCATCCTCGTCCGGGGCACGCTCGCCGACTGCACCCGCGATCTGCTCGATCATGAGGAGGCGCACAGTTGGCAATACCTGTTCACCGGGCCCCTGTTCCTCCCCCTGTACGCCGTCGCGACCGCGTGGTCCTGGCTGCGCAGCGGGGACCGGGCGGCGTACAACATCTTCGAACGCCACGCGGGACTCCAGCGCGGCGGCTATCGGGTGGGTGTGCCCCCGCGACGCTTCCGGCGGGGTTAGGCAGGTCAGCCCGGCTGCGGGCCCAACCTGCGAGCCGACCGGGCGCGGGCACGCTCGGAACGCATCCGGCGCAGGCGCTTGACCAAAAGCGGGTCGTGCTCGAGCGCGGCCGGCTCATCGATCAGCTTGTTGAGAATCTGGTAGTACCGCGTGGCCGACATGTCGAACTGCTCGCGGATCCCCTGCTCCTTGGGCCCGGCGTGTTTCCACCAGTTGCGTTCGAAGTCGAGGATGTCCACATCCCGCTCGCTGAGGGCGCTGGGCGCGGAGGACTCGGTGGGGTGGTTCGCAGCGGACATGGGGTCATCGTAGGCGCGAACCACACCGTTGTCATTCGGGGTCACGTCGGCACGCAGGCGCTGCGGCTACGATCGGGACATGCAGAGCCTGACCGGCATCATCCAGAACTATGCGTGGGGTTCCTTCGACGGCATCCCGACGGCACTGGGCACGGCCCAGACCGATGACCCCCAAGCGGAGTACTGGCTGGGGGCTCACCCGAAGGCCCCGTCAGTGCTGGCTGATGGCAGCACCCTCGACGTCTTCCTGGCCGAACGGCCCGAGTTGATCGGGCAGGCCAGCGTCGAGCATCTGGGCGACCGGCTGCCGTTCCTGCTCAAGGTGTTGTCCGCCCGGCAGGCGCTCTCGCTCCAGGCGCACCCTTCGCGGGCGCAGGCGATCGAGGGGTACGCCCGGGAGAACCGCGATGACATCCCACTCGACTACCCCGGACGCAACTATCGCGATGACTGGCCCAAGCCGGAGGCGATGATCGCCCTCACCGAATTCCACGGCCTGTGCGGTTTCCGGGACCCGGCACGCACCCAGGAACTCTTCCGCCAACTGGGCGCCCCAGCAGCAGACGATTATGTCCTGCCGCTCACCGAAGCCGATGGGATCGCCCGGGTCTTCCTCCAAACCCTCGCCATCGGTCACCTGTTCGCCGAGGAGGCCGAGCAGGTCGTCACTGCTGCCCACGCCGCGTTGGAGACCGCCGAGCCCGGTTCGGACTTCCACATCTTCTGCACCACCGCCGTGGAATTGGCCCGGGACTATCCGGGTGACCCCGGCGTCCTCGCCGGCTTGCTGCTCAACCGCATCCAGCTCCAGCCCGGTGATGCCTTCTTCATGCCGGCCGGCAACATGCACGCCTATCTGCGCGGCACGGGCATCGAGATCATGTCGAACTCCGACAACGTCCTGCGCGGAGGCCTCACGCCCAAGCATGTGGATGTCGATGAGCTGGCCGTGGTGGTCGACTTCACTCCGGGCTTCCCCGGGCTGATCGAGCCGGTGGAACTCACCCCGGGTGTGCTCCACTATCCGACCGAGGCACCCGAGTTCGCGGTCTTCCAGCTCACCACGCCCACGGACGCGGCCGTTCCCGCCGAAGCGTCCGCCCGGATCGTGCTGGTGACCGAGGGCACCTTCACCCTGACCTCCGACGGCGAACACCTGACGCTGGACAAGGGCGACTCGGCTTTCCTCGGCGCGGGGGAACAGGTGACCGCAACCGGTGCCGGACAGGCATTCCTCGCAGCTGGAGGGCTGCCGATCCCCTGATCCACCGGTTCACCGGACGCTTGTCGGACCCAGCCGGTAGCGTGAGCATCGGACCAATGGAGGACCGATGATTCACCCGCAACGGCGCGATGTGACCCAACTGCCCGACCTCTTCCGCACGGAAGGTCGGGTCGGCCCGGAACGGACGAGACGTCCGATCTATCTCGACCTGCTTCCCCCCTGCAATGCGGCCTGTCCGGCCGGGGAGAACATCCAGGAGTGGCTGCGCCTGATCAAGGCCGGCGAAACCGAATCAGCGTGGCGACAGCTCACCCAGGACAACCCGTTCCCCGCCATCCACGGCCGGGTGTGTTATCACCCGTGTGAGACCTCGTGCAACCGCGTCGAGCTCGACTCGGCCGTGTCGATCCACGCGGTTGAACGGTTCCTGGGCGATCGGGCACTGGCGGAGGGCTGGACGTTCTCGGCCTCCCCGCACCCCTCGGGCCGCAAGGTCCTCGTGATCGGCGCCGGCCCCTCCGGCTTGTCCGCGGCCTATCATCTGGCCCGACTGGGCCACGAGGTGGAGATCCGCGACAACGGTGACGAGCCGGGCGGCATGATGCGCTACGGCATCCCCGCCTATCGCCTGCCCCGCGATGTCCTGGACGGCGAGATCGCCCGCATCCAGGACATGGGTGTGCGGATGGTGCAGAACCACGCCGTGACCGACCTGCTCGCCGAACAGCAGGAGGGCGACTTCGACGCGGTGTTCGTCGCGGTCGGCGCGCACTTGTCCCGGAAGGTCGACATTCCCGCCCACGACGCTTCCAAGATGGTCGACGCGGTGGAGTTCCTGCGCGATGTGGCCTCCGGTGACCGGCCCGTCATCGGCCGCAAGGTCGCGGTCTATGGCGGCGGCAATACCGCGATGGACGCCGCCCGCACCGCCCGCCGCCTCGGCGCAGAAGAAGCGATCATCGTCTATCGGCGCACCAAGGCGCAGATGCCGGCCCACGCCGAAGAGCTCAGCGAGGCCGAACGCGAAGGCGTCAAGATCAACTGGCTCCGCACGATCACCGAGGTCGATGACGACCTCACCGTCGAGATCATGGAGCTCGACGAGAACGGCCGTCCGCAGCCCACGGGTCGCTTCGAGAAGCTCGCGGCCGACACCGTCATCATGGCCGTCGGCCAGGTGCCCGAAACCGACTTCCTGCACCAGATCGAGGGCTTGGAGTTCGACCGTGACGGCGTCATGCAGGTCGACCACAAGACCCTCATGTCGACCGTGCCCGGCATTTTCGCCGGCGGCGACGCGGTGCCATCGGATCGGACCGTCACCGTCGGCGTGGGCCATGGCAAGAAGGCCGCTCGCGCCATCGACGCGTGGCTCAACGGCACCGTCGTCGACAGGCCCCCCAAGCACGACCTGGCCAGCTTCGACAAGCTGAATTTGTGGTATTTCGGGGACGCCTCCCGACGCGCCCAACCCGAGCTCGACCCGGATGCCCGGCTCACCGCATTCGACGAGATCGTCGGCGGGCTTGAGGAAGCACAGGCCACGTTCGAGTCAGCGCGGTGTTTGTCGTGCGGCAACTGCTTCGAGTGCGACGGCTGCTTCGGTGCGTGCCCGGAGGACGCGATCATCAAGCTCGGCAAGGGCCATCGCTATCGCTTCGACTATGACAAGTGCACCGGCTGCGCCACCTGCTTCGAGCAGTGCCCGGTGCACGCCATCGAGATGCGCCCGGAAGGACAGTCATGACGCGCAAGCCCACCCGCGCCATCATCGACGGCAACGAAGCCGCCGCCTCGGTGGCGTATCGCCTGAACGAGCTGTGCTCCATCTATCCGATCACGCCCAGCTCGACCATGGCCGAGCTCGCCGACGAGTGGGCCGCCCACGGGCGGACCAACGTGTGGGGCACGACCCCCACGGTCATCGAGATGCAGTCCGAGGCGGGCGCCGCCGGCACGATGCACGGCGCTCTCCAGGGCGGGGCGTTGAGCACGACGTTCACCGCCTCACAGGGCCTGCTGCTGATGATCCCGAATATGTACAAGATTGCCGGCGAGCTCACCTCGACCGTCTTCCATGTGGCAGCCAGGTCGATCGCCGCCCAGGGCCTGTCAATCTTCGGTGACCACCAGGATGTGATGGCGGTCCGCCAGACCGGCTTCGCCCTGTTGAGTTCAACCTCGGTGCAGGAGGCCCACGACCTCGCCTGCGTGGCCCAACTCGCGACACTGGAGTCACGGGTGCCGTTCGTGCACTTCTTCGACGGCTTCCGCACCTCGCATGAGCTCAACACCATGTCGATGCTGAGCGATGACGACCTGCGCTCTCTCATCCCGGAGCACCTCATCCGCGAACACCGGGCGCGGGCCCTGTCCCCGGCGCACCCGATCATCCGCGGCACCGCGCAGAACCCGGATGTCTATTTCCAGGGGCGGGAGACGGTCAACCCGTTCTACAACGACACCCCCGCCATCGTGCAGTCGGCCATGGACCGCTTCGCCGAACGCACGGGTCGGCACTACAACCTCGTCGATTATCACGGCGCCCCGGATGCCGACCGCGTGATCGTGATCATGGGCTCCGGCGCGGAGACCGTGCGCGCGACCGTCGACCACCTCATCGCCCGTGGCGAGAAGGTGGGCCTGATCCACCTCCGGCTCTATCGTCCGTTCCCGGTCCAACAGGTGCTGGCCGCGGTCCCATCCTGCTGCCAGAAGATCGCGGTCCTGGACCGCACCAAAGAGCCCGGTTCCGGCGGTGAGCCGCTGTTCCTCGATGTGGCCGCGGCCCTCGGCGAGAGCTATGCGCGCGGCGAGCGCGACCGGCTCCCGCAGATCATCGGTGGTCGCTATGGCCTGTCCAGCAAGGAGTTCACCCCCGGCATGGTCGAGGGCGTGTACGCGGAACTGGCCAAGGACAAGCCCCGCTCCCGGTTCACCGTCGGCATCATCGACGACGTCACCCACCTGTCGCTGGACTATGACGAGTCCCTCGACATCACCTCCGACGACACCCTGTCCGCGGTCTTCTATGGGCTCGGTTCCGACGGCACGGTCGGCGCGAACAAGAACACGATCAAGATCCTCGGTGACGACCCGAACCGCTTTGCCCAGGCCTATTTCGTCTATGACTCCAAGAAGTCGGGTTCGCGCACGGTGTCGCACCTGCGGTTCGGGCCGACCCCGATCCAAGCGCCCTATCTGGTGAGCCGCGCCGGGTTCATCGGCTGCCACCACTGGTCGATCCTGGAGCAGGTGGACATCCTGGCCACCGCTCGCGAGGGCACGATCCTGCTGTTGAACACCCCGCACCCGCCAGGTGAGGTGTTCATGCAGCTGCCGGCCCCGGTCCAGGACCGGATCGTCGAGTTGGGTCTGCAGGTCTGGACCGTCGATGCCGGCGCCGTCGCCCGCCAGGCAGGGCTCGGCAACCGCACGAACACGGTGCTGCAGACGTGCTTCTTCGCCATCTCCGGGGTCATGCCCGCCGAGGAGGCGATCACCGCGATCAAACAGTCGATCCGCAAGACCTATGGCCGCCGCGGCGCCGAGGTCGTCACCCGCAACGAGCGGGCCGTCGATGCATCGGTCAGCAACCTGCACCGGGTGCCGGTGCCCGAACAGGCCGTGGGTGGGCATCCCCTTCAAGCACCCGTGCCGGCCCACGCGCCGGAGTTCGTGCGCACCGTGACCGCCGAGATGATGGCGGGCCGTGGCGACCTCCTGCCAGTGTCGGCCCTGCCCGTGGATGGGTCCTATCCGAGCGGCACGACAGCGTACGAAAAGCGGAACATCTCCAGCATCGTCGCCGAATGGGACCCCGAGACCTGCATCCAGTGCGGCAACTGCTCGTTCGTGTGTCCGCACTCGGTGATCCGGTCGAAATACTATGCACCGGACAAGCTCGCCGGTGCGCCCGAGAGCTTCCAGTCCGCGCCCCTCAACACGGTCGGGGTGCCGCTGGCGCAGTACACGCTGCAGGTGTTCGCCGAGGACTGCACCGGCTGTGGTCTGTGCGTCGAGGCGTGCCCGGTCAAGCCGATCGGCCAGCCCAACCGGCGCGCGATCAACCTCTCCCCGGTGGCCGAACGTCTCGAGGACGAGAAGCGCAACATCGAGTTCTTCGAGTCCATCCCGAACAACGACCGCACCCGCGTGGACTTCGGCACGATCCGCGGCACCCAGTTCCTGCAGCCGCTGTTCGAGTTCTCCGGTGCCTGTTCGGGCTGTGGCGAAACGCCCTATGTGAAGCTGCTCAGCCAGCTCTTCGGTGACCGGGCGACGATCGCGAATGCGACCGGCTGTTCATCGATCTATGGCGGCAACCTGCCCACCACCCCGTGGACCCAGAACGAATACGGCCGCGGCCCCGCCTGGTCCAACTCACTGTTCGAGGACAATGCGGAGTTCGGGCTCGGCATGCGGCTGGCCGCCGACCTGCACACGGGTCTGGCCCGCAAGCGACTCGTGCAGCTCCGTGAAGAGGTCGGGCCCGAGCTGGTCGACGCGATCCTCGACGCCGACCAGCACTCAGAATCGCAGCTCGCTGCGCAGGCACTCCGCGTGCAACAGCTCCGCGAACGGCTCGAGGACCTCAACGGTCACCGCGTCGAGGACCTCAAGTCGGTGCTGGACCACCTGATCCGCCGCAGCGTGTGGATCGTCGGTGGCGATGGTTGGGCGTACGACATCGGCTCCGGCGGGCTCGACCACGTGCTCGCCTCCGGCCGCAACGTCAACGTGCTGGTCCTGGACACCGAGGTCTATTCCAACACCGGCGGCCAGTCCTCGAAGTCGACCCCGCTCGGCGCGGTGGCCAAGTTCGCGGCTGCGGGCAAGACCACCAACAAAAAGGACTTGGCGATGCAGGCGATTGCTTATGGCAACGTCTATGTCGCGCGGGTCGCCATGGGTGCGGACCCGCAGCAGACGCTGAAGGCGTTCCGGGAGGCGGAGTCCTATGAGGGCCCGAGCCTGATCATCGCCTATAGCCATTGCATCGCGCACGGGATCGACATGCGCAAGGGCTTGGACCAGCAATACAACGCGGTCAACTCCGGGCACTTCCCGTTGATGCGGTTCAACCCGGTGGCCAGCCAGAACGGCGAGAACCCGTTCCTGCTGGACTCGCCGAAGCCGCGGGTGCCGCTGAAGGACTATCTCTACAAGGAACTGCGCTATCGCATGCTGGCTCAGTCCGACCCGAAAGAAGCCGCTCGTCTGCTTGACCTGGCGACCGTGGCCGTCCACCAGCGGTGGGAGACCTATCAGGAGATGGCCACCAAGGGGGCTGCGGAGTTCGCCCGCGATGCACGCCGCGAGGGTGAGGTTGCCCCCGAGAAGCAAGCCGAGAAGGAAGGCACCAAGTGACATGCCCGATCTGAGCACCACCTATGTGGGACTGTCCCTGCGCAACCCCCTGGTCGCCTCGGCCGGGCCCTTGACCCAGA
>JAUNUL010000137.1 GCA_030538175.1 Propionibacteriaceae bacterium
AGGTGCTGCGCTGGATCACCGACGAGATCATGGCCTCGATCCAGGAGCTGACCGGCCAGGAATACGTGGATGTCTATGCCACGTCCCTGAAGTCGGGCAATCTCGACGGACGGAACATCGAGGAGAAGGTCCTCGCCCGTCCGGGCCTCGGCAACCGGGTGCCGCCGACGACCGCCGAGCTGGCGGCCCAGGCCGAGCAGGATTCGCCGGAGTCCAAGTGAGCAAGCGGGCGGGTCGAGAGGTCTCGACCGGCAACGATGGTGACGGCTCCGGCGGGGGCACCTATTGGGTGTTCAAGAACATCCTCCTGGGTCCCGGCATCAAGCGCGTCTTCCGACCCGTTGTCGAGGGGGCTGACCATGTGCCGGCGGCCGGTGCGGCCATCATCGCCAGCAATCACCTTTCGATCGCGGATTGGCTGTTCACCCCGTTGGCGCTGCGCCGACGCATCACCTATGCCGCCAAATCGGACTACTTCACCGGATCGGGGATCAAGGGCCGCCTGCAGCGGACGTTCTTCGCCGGCACCGGTCAGGTGCCGATCGATCGCTCCGGTGGTGAGGCCTCCCGCGGCGCGCTACGCGCCGGACTTCGCGTACTGAAACGGGGTGAGCTCTTCGGCATCTTTCCCGAAGGCACCCGCAGTCACGACGGACGCCTCTACAAGGGCCGCACGGGGGTGGCGCGGCTGGCGCTGGAAGCCGGCGTACCAGTCGTGCCCACAGCCGTCATCAACACCGACCTGATCGCCCCACGCGACAAGAAGTTCGGCCGGGTCGTCACGCCCATCGTGCGGTTCGGCAAGCCGCTCGACTTCAGCCGCTATGCCGACGTCGCCGACGACCGATTCATCCTGCGATCGATCACCGATGAGGTGATGTACGCGATCATGGAACTCTCCGGGCAGGAATACGTCGACGACTATGCGACGGTCGCCCGCGAGAAGGCGAAGGAGTGACCAGCTCGTCGTTGCTGCCGGGGCGTGCCCCGGTGGGCACGGAGATCACCCCGCCCCTGTTCGCGGTGTTGGCTGCCATGCGTTACGTGCTGGCGTTGCTCACCCTCGTGGTCAACGTATCCCTCCAGGATCGGGCGTCGATGCCGCTGGTGGTGGTGATCGTGTCGCTCGCGATGGTCGCGTGGTCGGTCCTGCTGCATGTGCTGTACGCCGGGAAGTGCCGGGTGCCGGGTTGGGTGCTTGGGCTCGACTTTGCGGTGACCGTGGTCCTGTTGGCGATCTCCCCGGCGGTGCTCTGGCCCGGGGCGGACGTGCAGGTCACCGGCTTCTGGACCGCCGCGGCGCCGCTGGCGATCGCCTTCGGCCGGGGCTGGCTGCAGGGGGGAAGCGCGGCGCTGGCGCTCTGTCTGATCACGTTCGCCCAGGACCCCGATCCCGCCCCGCAGCGCTGGGGTCTCTTCGTCGTGCTGGTCATGGGGGCCGCTGGGCTGGGGCGGATGGTCGACCAACTTCACCAGGTGACCGCACAACACGAACGGCTGATTGCGGTGACAGCCCACAATGCCGAACGGCAGCGGCTGTCGAGGATCGTGCACGACGGGGTGCTGCAGGTGTTGGCCATGGTCGAACGTGAAGGCCCGGGTTTCGGCCCCCGCGGGCAGCGGCTGGCGCGGCTTGCCCGAGAGCAGGAAATCCAGCTGCGGGCGTTGATCCGTGAGGAAACCGATACCCGCGCGGGTGACCTGCGCGATATCACCCACAGCAACTTCTGCGCAGCCCTCGACCGCCATGCCAACGCGGCGGTCACGGTGTCCACCCCGGTCGAGCCGGTGCTGATCGATTCGCGTCGCTCCATCGAACTCGACGCGGCCATCACCGAGGCCCTGACCAATGTGGAGAAGCATGCCGGCCCCGAGGCCAGGGCTTGGGTGCTGTTGGAGGTCGAGGGCAATGAGGCAGTGGTGTCGATCCGGGACAACGGCGTCGGCGGTGACCCCGAGCAGTTCGCCGCAGCCGCGAAGGCCGGTCGGCTGGGCATGAAAGACTCGATCCGTGGACGCATCCGGGATCTGGGCGGCGTGGCGATCCTGCGCACAGCCCCTGGCCGGGGCGTCGAGTGGGAGTTGCGCGTGCCGATCGAGGTCGAGGGTTGATGAAGGTAGCTGTGCGATGAAGGTCCAGTCATGAAGGACGTCCGGATGCGTCGCCGGGTGATGCTGGTCGACGACCACCCCATGTGGCTCGAGGCCATGGGTGAGGACCTCGAGGATGACGGCTTCGAGATCGTCGCGACCGCCCGCACCGGGGAGGAGTGCCTCACCCGCGCCCGCGCGACCGAGCCGGAAGTGCTCATCATGGATCTGCAGATTCCCGAACCTGATGGCGCGACTTGCACCGAGATCCTGATGCGGGAGTTCCCGGATCTGAACGTGCTCGTGGTGTCGGCGTCGGGGGAGCGTCGCGACGTGCTCCGGGCCGTCAAGGCCGGTGCGCGTGGGTATCTGCTCAAGTCGGCGACCCCGCAGGAGATGTTGGACGGCGTACGCCAAACAGCGCGCGGACAGGCCGTCTTCACCCCGAGCCTGGCCGGTCTGGTGCTGGGGGAGTTCCAACGTCTCACCTCTCCCGAGGGCAGCCCCAACCAGCCGCCGGCCCTCACTGCGCGGGAGATCGAGGTGTTGCGTTATGTCGCCAAGGGCATGGCCTATCGCGAGATCGCCGAGGAGCTGTTCGTTTCTCATCGCACGGTGCAGAACCACGTGCAGAACGTGCTGCGCAAGCTGCAGCTCAACAACCGGGTCGAGCTGACGCTCTATGCGGTGGAGCGTGGGTACACGGAGTGAAGCCAGAGTCCGGCCTCTGACCGTTCCGGCGGGGCTTGACCGCAACGCCTATCCTTCACAGCGTGTCTTTCCCCAGCCTGGAGCAGCTGCATGCGTTGAACCCGCAGCAGCAGCCGGAGTATCCCGATCAAGCAGTGGTCGATGCGGTCAGCCGCGACCTCTCCACCCGACCGCCGCTGGTGTTTGCCGGCGAGTGCGATGATCTGCGCACGAAGCTTGCGTCGGTAGCCCGCGGTGAGGCCTTTCTTCTGCAGGGCGGTGACTGCGCCGAGACGTTCGCCGGCGTGACCGCGCAGAATGTGAAGAACAAGCTGCAGGTGCTGTTGGCGATGGCGGTCGTGATGACCTATGCCGCGCAGGTGCCGGTGGTCAAGGTCGGCCGGATCGCCGGGCAATATGCCAAGCCCCGCTCGTCCGGCATCGAAACCCGCGGCGACCTCGCGCTGCCGAGCTTCCGTGGCGATGCGGTGAACGGGTTCGACTTCACCGAGGAGTCGCGCATCCCGGATCCGGAGCGGTTGCTGCGGGTCTACAACGCCTCGGCGGCGACGCTGAACCTGACCCGGGCCTTCGTGACCGGTGGGTTCGCTGACCTGCGGACGATCCACAACTGGAACTCCAACTTCGTGCGCAACTCCGGTGCGGTGGAGCGGTATGAGGCGCTGGCCGACGAGATCGAGCGGGCGATGGCCTTCATGGTCGCCTGTGGGATCTCCGATGAGCACATGCGCACGGTCGATTTCTATGCCTCCCACGAGGCGCTGCTGCTGGAATACGAGCATGCGTTGACCCGCATCGATTCCCGCTCCCAGCAGCCGTACAACACCTCCGGTCACTTCATCTGGATCGGGGAGCGTACGCGGCAGTTGGACGGTGCACACGTCGAGCTGCTGCGGCACGTCCGCAACCCGCTCGGGGTCAAGCTCGGCCCGAAGGTGACCGGCGCGGACGCGCTGGCGATGGCCGAGCGGCTGGATCCGGACAACGAGCCCGGACGTTTGACGTTCATCACGCGCATGGGTGCGGACAAGGTGGCCGACGCGCTGCCGCCGATCATCGAGGCACTGCAGAACGCGGGGCGGACCCCGGTGTGGGTCTGTGACCCCATGCACGGCAACACGTTCTCGACCTCCAACGGCTACAAGACGCGTGCGTTCGACCAGATCGTCGCCGAGCTCAACGGCTGGTTCGACGTTCACGACGAGATGGACTCCTGGCCAGGTGGCGTGCACATCGAGCTGACCGGTGACGATGTCACCGAGTGCGTCGGTGGCGTCGGGGAGCTGAACGAGGCGGATCTGGAGAACCGGTATGAGAGCGTGTGCGACCCGCGCCTCAACCGCAGCCAGTCGCTGGAGCTCGCGTTCACCGTGGCCGAGCGTCTGACCGATGGCCGGATCAAGCGCGTCAACCCGATCCAGGAGTTCGTGCCCGTCGATCTCTGATCGCGGGTGGCCACGATCTGTGACCGTAGGGTCGTCACGCGCGTGGTGACGGTGCGGGAAGTCGTATCGTGACGCGCGTGATCGACCTGCGCAGTGACACCTTGACCCGACCCACCGAAGGCATGCGTGCGGCGATGGCCGCTGCCGAGGTGGGTGACGATGTGTACGCCGAGGACCCGTCGGTGCTCGCATTGGAGGAGCAGGTGGCGGACCTGCTGGGCCACGAGGCCGGGCTGTTCTGTGCGACGGGATCGCTGGCGAACCTGATCGGTGTCCGGTTGTTGGTGGAGCCGGGCAAGGAAGTGTTGTGTGATGCCCGGGCGCACATCGCCCGTGCTGAGCTCGGGGCCCATGGTGCGGTGTCCGGGGTGACGATGCGGACCTGGCGGTCGGACGACGGGGTCGCCGGGATCGACGCGATCCAGGAGATGTTGGAGCCGGCGGCAGGACCGTATCTGGTGTCCACCGCCGCGGTGGCGCTGGAGAACACCCACAACTTCGGTGGCGGAACGATCCAGCCGCTGGCGCATTTGCAGCAGGCCCATGAGCTGTGTCGTAGGGTCGGGGTGAGGCTCCATCTCGATGGTGCGCGGCTCTGGAATGCATCGGTGGCGACCGGGGTGTCGATGGGGGAGTTCGGGCGGTTGTTCGACACCGTGTCCGTCTGTTTCTCCAAGGGGCTCGGGGCGCCGATCGGTTCGATGCTCGTCGCGTCGAAGGAGCGGATCGCCGAGGCCCGCGTGTTGCGCAAGCGCCTTGGCGCCGGCTGGCGCCAAGCGGGCGTCCTCGCGGCCGCTGCGGCGTACGCGATCGACCACCAGGTCGACCGGCTCGCCGACGATCACGTCGCGGCGCGCGAATTCGCGTACGCCGTCGCGGAGCGCGCACCGCACGCCGTCCAGCCGGACCGGGTGGAGACGAACATCGTTGTGCTGAACACCGGCGACCGTCCGGCCGCCGACATTGCCGCGCGGGCGCTGGCGGCTGGCGTCGCGGTGTCCGCGCTGGGTGCGTCGATGGTTCGGGCGGTTACCCATCTGGATGTCACGCTCGCCGAAAGCCGGACCGCAGGAGAAGTCGTTGGGGCTCTCCTGGCCTGAGCGGGTGGGCTAGCGTACGTGTTATGGAGATCACACATTTGGGCCACTCGACAGTGCTGCTCGACGTCGATGGGGTCCGGATCCTGCTCGATCCGGGCAACTTCTCCGACGCCTGGCACGGGCTGACCGAGCTCGATGCCATCGTCATCACGCACCTGCACGCCGACCACGTCGACCCCAAGCATGTGCCGGCGCTCATCGCAGCGAACCCTGATGCCCGGCTGCTCGTGGAGCCTGGCGTACCGGACGCCGTCGACCTGCCCACCGCCGAGCGGATCGCTGCCGAAACGAGCGTGCGGATCGGGGCGGTGCTGCTGCACACCGTCGGTGGCGAACACGCGGTGATCCACCGCGATATCCCGATGATCGGCAACGTTGGCGTGGTGATCTCCGCGGAGGGTCACCCCACGCTGTTCCACCCCGGCGATTCGCTGGCGGCCTGTCCGCCCGGCATCGATGTTCTGGCGCTCCCAGCCATGGGCCCCTGGGCGGCGATGAAGGAGCACATCGACTTCACCCGCACCATCGGGGCCCCGCTCGGTTTCCCCATCCATGACGGGCTCATCAACGACCGTGGCTGGAACCTCGTCGTCAACCGCATCAATGAAATGACCGAGACGAGGTTGCACGACTACCGCGACGGGCTCCCGCACGCGGTGTGAGCCGATGACCCCGCTTCTGCGTCGGCTGGGTATGTGCCACCCCATACTGACCCCGCTTCTGCTTCCGCCGGTCCGGGCCGTACCTCACCCTTACTCGCCCCTGTGGGCGCCCGTTCGGCACACCCCACCTTGACGGTGACTTCCCACCGCGGTTTTGAGCGCTTGAGTCAGTGATTCCGCACTGGCCACTGTGAAAGTCACTGACCACGTCGGGTCCAGAGTGGTCGGTCACTTTCACAGTGGCCAGTCCGGAATTGGCTGCCAAAGCGGGGAGTGCGCGATCGCCGGTGGCGGTTGCCCTGACTGCGCTCCGACTCAGATCACGAAGAGCGTGATGACCGAACCCTCGGGGGCCTCCTGGCCGGCGTCGGGGTCGGTGCGCTGGGCATACCCCAGATTCAGGAAGTTGTCGCCATGCTTGGTCTCCACCTTGAACCCGGCGCGGGTGAGCTGGTCGGTCGCCTCCTGGGTCGGCAGCGCGCGGACATCCGGCACCTTGACCATCGACGGCCCGAGCGAGCGGACGATGGTGATCGTCCGGCCCCGGTGGGCGGTCCCGTTGGAGGGGTTCTGGGAGGCCACGTGGCCCTCCGGCACCGAGGGGGAGTGACCGGTCTTCACCACGACCACGAAGCCGGCGTTCTCCAACGCGGTCTTCGCCTGATCAACGGGCTGGCCGGTCTGATTCGGCACCTGGATCGGCCGCGGGCCCTTCGACAGGGTGAGGTCGATCTCCGCACCGCGGCGCATCGGGGTGCCGGAGTCTGCGGAGGTCTGGATCACCAGCCCGGGGGCGAGTTCCTCGTGCCACGCCTCCTTGACGGTGCCCACCGCGAGGTTGGCCTGGGCCAACATCTTCGCGGCGTCGTCCTTCGACATGCCGATCACGCGCGGCATCGCGAACCGCTCCGGCCCCTGCGACACCACCATCGAGACCTGCCCACCGCGCAGCACATCCGCACCGGCGCCGGGTTCGGTCGAGATCACCACACCTGCCGGCACGGTCTCGCTGAAGTCCAGCGATGTGTCCAACTCCAACCCCAACGACTGGGCCGCAGCCTCGGCATCGGCCCGGGCCATTCCCGCCATGGTCGGCGTGGTCACATAACGGCCGTCAAGCATCCACCAGGCCCCGGTGCCGCCGATCGTCAGAATGATCAGCATCACCAGGGTCACCAGCCGACGGCGACGCAGGGTCTCCGGTCCGGCCGGCGGGGTGGGGCGATGCCGAGCAACGTGGTCCGGTCGCGGATTGCGTCGTCGAACCTGCGCCACATCCCGTTCCATGGAAGTACGCGTCGCCGGCTCTCGACCGGCGGACGTCCGCTTGGTCCTGCCCTGCGGGGTTTGCTTCCTCGACTGGACAGGCTGCTTCTTCGTCGGCCCTGACAGCGATGGCCCCGACTTCGATGCTCCGGACGTCGATGCTGCGAACCCCGGTGCTCCGGACGCCACCGCTGCGGCCGTCTTGGGCTCCTCGAGCACGGTGGGCGGGTTGTCATCGAGGTCGTCGTCGGGGTGATTCGGCTCGGTGTCCTCCGGCGATCGGGCGGCAAAGCGTGCCGTCAGCGCGGGGTCATCCATAATTCCCCGCGACAGGGCCTCGATCA
>JAUNUL010000138.1 GCA_030538175.1 Propionibacteriaceae bacterium
GGTTGCTCCGGTCAGTCATGACCCTCCGTCCCCATCAGATAGTTGGCGGCATGGTGGGCTCGTCGACGGACGTCGTCGAGCTCATCACCGAACGTGTTGACGTGGCCGACCTTGCGGCCTGGCTTGACGTCTTTGCCATAAAGCTCCGCGCGCAGCCGCCGGTCGCGGGCGAAACAGTGCAGCAGTGCCGACGGCAGGTCGGCGACCGTCCCGCCGAGCACGTTGGCCATCACCGTCCACGGCGCGCGGGTGCTCGGATCGCCCAGCGGCAGATCCAACACTGCTCGCAGGTGGTTCTCGAATTGGGATGTGTGGGACCCGTCGAGAGTCCAGTGACCCGTATTGTGCGGGCGCATCGCAAGCTCGTTGACGACCACCTGGCCGTCGCGGCGCTCCATCAGCTCAACGGCCAGCACACCGACCACCTCGAGATCGTGCGCGACCCCGAGGGCGAGCCGCTGGCACGCCACCGCGGCCTCATCGCTGAGTTCCGGCGCCGGAGTGATCGTCTCGGTGCAGATGCCGTGGGTCTGGATGGATTCGGAGATCGGGTACGCCACCGCCTGACCCGACGGTGACCGCACCACGAGCGCCGAGAGCTCCCGGCGGAAGTCGACGAACTCCTCCGCGACCAGCGGGACGCCATCGGTGACGCCCTCGAACAACTCCACGGCCTCACCGTCAGAGTCGATCTTCCACACGCCCTTGCCGTCATAACCACCGCGGGCCGCCTTGGCCACGACCGGGTAACCGCCCTGATCGGCGGCAAAACTCTGCAACTCGGCAGCGTTGGTGACCACGCGCCAGTCCGGACAGGGAATGCCTGCGGCGCTGAGCCGCTCCCGCATGATCGCCTTGTCCTGGGCATGGATGAGTGCCGCCGGCCCGGGTCGCACCGCGATGCCGTCCTCCTCCAGCGCCGTCAGGATGCTGGTTGGCACATGCTCATGATCGAACGTGATCACGTCACATTCGGCTGCGAAAGCCCGCACGGTCGCCGGGTCGGTGTAGTCACCCACCACCACGTCGTGACACACCTGCGCGGCGCTCACCTCAGGCCCCTCGGCCAGCAGCCGGACGGTGATGCCGAGGCGCACGGACGCTGCGTACATCATCCGGGCCAACTGGCCACCGCCGATGATGCCGACAACAAAAGAACGCGACGCAGACACCCTCACAGTCTGACAGATCGCCCCAGACCGAACCTGCTCATGTCAGCCGACCGGACGGATGTCTGACAACCGCGATAATGTGTCCCGGACCGACAGGAGAGTCATGAATCAGATCGACACCAGCGCTGTGCTCTGGCGCGAGGGCACCGGCGATGAACTCGTTATCGCCCTGCATGGTTTTGGGGCGGACGAGCGGGATCTGTTCGGCGTCGCCCAATATCTGCCGCGGGAGTTGACCGTGGCCGCGGTGCGCGGTCCGGCAGCCTCACCGTTCGGTGGTTATGCCTGGTTCGAGTTCAACCCTGCGGTCGACAGCACCGACCACACGATGATCGATCGCTCGGCCGGCCTCGTGCTCGGTTGGCTCGATGCCCTTGAGCGGGACTATTCCCGGGTGCACGTGTTCGGGTTCTCCCAGGGCGGGGCACTCGCGGTCCAGCTGACCCGCCTGGAGCCCACGCGCTTCGCCTCGGTCTGCCACCTGTCGAGCTTCGTGCACAACGGTGATCTGCCGCGCGATGCGGAACTGGCCGAGCGGAAGCTGCCGCTGTTCCAGGGCATCGGTCACGACGACGACGTGATCGCCACGGACAAGCGGGAACGCAGCATCCCCTGGCTGGATCAGCACTTCGATGTCGAGCGCCACTATTACCCGCGCGGGCACACGATCGCCGTGGAAGAACTCAACGACGTGGCCGCGTTCCTGTCGCGCGTCTGATCAGATCAGCCGGAAGATCACCCAACGCTGGATGATGAAGTTGCAGATCGTCGCCGCGCCTTGTGCGATGACGAACGACACCGTCTGTGCGGCCGGATAGGACATGTGGTCCATCAACAGGGGCCGGACCAGCGCATAGAGCCCCACCTGCAGTGCGAACGTCAGCAGATACGACACCCACACCGCGATCAGGCGCTTGGTCGAGGGAGCGGCGTTGAAGGTCCAGCGGCGGTTGATCGCGTACGCCGTCGTGGTCCCGAAGACGAACGAGATCGCCTTGGCGATGTTGTCGGGCAGCCCAATGAGGTGGGTCATGATCAGCAGTGACCCGAAGTCGACGATCGCCGAGAGGCCACCGGTAACCGTGAAGCGGAAGAGCTGGGTGACCAGCCCCAATGGCTTCTCGGTGGTGGTCGGGTCGGCAGGAATCGTCACCTTGTCAGCGTAAAGGACTCCCCCACCCCAGCCGGCGTACTCGTTGCCGAGGACGGAACCCCTGGCCGGGGCCGGGCCGGGCGCCTAGCGGGAATCGAGGCGGCCCGCGTGACGATGGACCGTGCGGCCGAGAGCCTTCGCCGCCACCTGCAGGGCCGGCACAAAACGATGCTGCTGCGCCGTGCCGGTTGGGTGGAGAAGGGACAGCGCCGCTATGGCTGCCCCGCTCCGGTCCAGCACCGGCACCGCGACGGCCTTGACCGCTCCCGTGTCGCCCTCGGGATCGCAGGCGAATCGACTGGCGCGCACCCCGGCCAGGTCCTCCGGTCGCGGCCTTCGCTTATCGCGGGGAGTCACAAAGGATGGGCCCAAGACGCCCCTCACAGTTTGGTCTGGTGAAAAGGCCAGGATGGCCCATCCAGCCGCCGTGGATCGGGCAGGCAAACGTCCGCCGGTGCGGGAGGAGAGGCCCTTGATCGGATTCACGATCTCCAGATAGACGACATCCGTCCCTTCGAGAACCGCGAGATGCATGGCCCCGCCCGTCGCCTCGGAAAGATCGGTCAGGAAGGGCAACGCCGCAACGCGCAACGGCGAATGCAATGGGACCAGTTGACCGATCTCGAACATGCGCAGGCCGATGCTCACCCCGTCGTCCGTGCGCTCCAGGATGCCGAGTTCGACCATCTCGCGGACAATGCGATGCCCTGTCGCCTTGCTCAGTCCCGTACGCCGGGCGAGTTCGGTCGGTTGGACGGACACGTCGCCCGGACGAAACGCATTGAGGATGGCGAAACTGCGCGTGAGCATGCCGGGCCGACTGGTTGCGGTCGCCCGCACTGGTCGGCCCGGCGACGCCGAATCATCTTTGCTCATCGGAACCACCCCGGAAGTCTGGAGGCCCACTGTATTTGGGCGGCGGGCTGTTCAGAACCCGAGGACAGTGCAATGGATCAGAGGAACCGTTCGGGGTGCCCCTCGAAGGGCAACCCCACATACAACTCCGCGAAAGCTGCACGCGTGCTCTCGGACATGACGAGGTTCTGCAGACGGGCTTTCTGGAGCCTGGCCTCGAATTCGTTGCCAGGAACATGGTGCAGAAGCGCAGTCATGTGCCGGGAGAACTCCTG
The DNA here is from genome assembly GCA_030538175.1 of Propionibacteriaceae bacterium. Taxonomy (GTDB): domain Bacteria; phylum Actinomycetota; class Actinomycetes; order Propionibacteriales; family Propionibacteriaceae; genus Enemella. Next base: position 3,456 of record JAUNUL010000138.1, read on the forward strand.
AGCCCGCCAGATTCGCCGCAGGGCAGTGGAGGTGTACGCCTGCAACAGGTGATCACCGGTGCCGCGATAGTGCTCCATGAAGGCTTCCGAGAGCACCGAGATGTCCGAAACAGCCAGATTCAGACCCTTGGCAGCAGTGGGAGGCACGATGTGAGCGGCGTCCCCGGCCAGGAACAGGCGACCGTGTTGGAGCGGTTCGACCACGAACGACCGCATGGCCGTCACGCTCTTCTGAACGATCGGCCCCTCCGCCAGAACCCAGTCATCCTCTGTGCCGAGTCGTTTGTGCAGTTCCTCCCAGATCCAGTCGTCCGACATTGCGGCGGCATCACAATCCGGCGGGACCTGCAGATACAACCGACTGAGGGTGGCTGACCGGCGGCTGTGCATGGCGAAACCGTCGTCGTGGTGGGCATAGATGAGTTCCCGGGTCGAGGGCGGCACCTCGGCCAGGATGCCAAGCCAACCGAACGGGTAGTCCCGTTGGAACTCCTTGCGGACATCGCTCGGCAGGCACTGACGGGACACCCCATGGAAACCGTCGCAGCCGGCGACGAAGTCCGCGATGACGACGTGCTCGGATCCATCCGGATCCCGGTAGGTCACCCGCGGCTGGGCCCCATCGAGGTCGTGCAACGCCACGTCCGACGCTTCGAACACGATCGGATCACCGCTGTCATCGCGGGCCCGCAGCAGGTCCTTCACGACTTCCTGCTGGGGATAGAGAACGGTCCGGTGTCCACCGGTGAGATCAGCGGTCGCGATCCACGTCCGCTGCCCCTCGAAGCGGAGCTCGAATCCGTCATCGAACTGACCGTTTGCACGAAGTTGCCCATCGACCCCCGCCAGAGTGAGCATCTCGACCGTCGGGTGCTCAAGGAGACCGGCTCGGATGCGCTCCTCCACATAGGTCCGGGTGCGCTGCTCCAGGACGATGTTGTCGATGCCGGCCAGGCCGAGCAGCCGACCGAGCAGCAGCCCGGCGGGACCGGCCCCGATGATGGCGACGGAGGTTTTGACCTGTGTCATAGCCGCCTCACTCTGCTACTGCAGCGATGCAGTCGATCTCGACCAGAACGCCGTCCCGCGGCGGGTCCGCTCGGACCGTGGTGCGGGCCGGGAAGTGGCTGGCGTCCGCGAAGAACGCCCGATAGATGGGGTTGAACTTGGGGAAGTTCTCCATGTCGCGGATATAGACATTGCAGCGCAGGATGTCGTTCTTGGTGGAGCCCGCCGCTTCGACGACGCGCAGGAGGTTGGCCAGAGTCATCCGCGTCTGCTCCTCGAAATCATCGGAGACAATGCTGTGGGTGGCGGGGTCGAGAGGCCCCTGACCGGAGACGAACAGCAGGCCGTTGAAGGCGATAGCCATGGACAGTGGCGCTTTGGTCCCTTCGGAGAAACCAGTGGTGGGCGCCTTATCGGTCGTGATGACGCGGGGGGTATTTTTTTCCATTTCGAACTCCAGATTCTTGCGATTTGGGCATGGGCGACACTCCGGTCGTGCGGGTGCACACCGGTTTCGTCAGGTTGATTGGAGAGTTAGCCGACCTGCTGGTCGGGGCGTGGCATTACATGTCCGCAGCGGTTACAGGTGCGGGCTTCGACCGAATCAAAAAACCGCGCATAGGCCTTGGAGACGGGATCCTTCGTATAGTCGTCCACCACGAATTCTTCTTCGTGAATGAACTCCCCACATTCGGGGCAGTACCAACGAAAACGATCGATCTCACCGTCGAGTCGCCCGCGCTCGATGATCAGCGCGAAGGCATCCGAGGGAAACCTGGGCGAGTGCTCCGTATTGGGCGGCATCCAGTTGCTGGAGCCGGCCGGGATCACGGCGACACTCTCCACCCCCTCGGGCGTTCTATGGTGCAAACGCATCGTTCCGCGAATCATGTAGGTCACTTCATCGCTGGCATTGACATGAAACTCGCTCCTGTAGTCGCGTCCCTTTGCGACAAAGGCCAAGGATCCGGGGTATTGCCAGAGAACCTTGACCTGGCGCCCTGTTTCAATCAGTTCATCGGCTACTGCTTCCAGATCCAGAATGGGCAGATCCGAAGGCAAGATTTCTCGCTCCATAGTTTCCTCTTCATTGACAGAAGCCTGACGTGAATAGGGAGGCTCATAATCGACACCACGATGTGCCACTTCTTCGCCACCCGATTTGCCGGGAAGATTCTTGTGATCCCAAGTGAAACTCGGACTTTTCGGAGCGACAAGCAAAGGTCTCGGTGACTGAGACCTCAATCACAGCAAAGGCCCCGGCGCGGTCGCCGGAGGCCGCACCCACCGATGCGTCAGGACAAGGTCCGACTCGGCGTCGGACGCAGATGCACGACGTCGCCCGCACTGAACGTGCGTACGCCCGCCGGGGTGCGCACCCGCAACCCACCGGAGTGGTCGATCCCAACCGCGGTGCCGGTGACCTCGCTGTCGGCGAGTTGGACCCGGACGTCCCGACCGATCGTCACGCACTCCTGCACATAGCGTGCGGCGAGCGCTTCGGGTGCGTCGCGCCACAGTCGGTACGCCGCCCCCAACGCCCGCAGGACCTCGCTCAGCAGGACCGTCTTGTCGACTTCGGCGCCCTCCAGCCGCAACGATGTCGCGGTCTCCACCGGCAACTCCGCCCGATCCATGGAGACGTTGATGCCGAACCCCAGGATCACCGCCGACCCACTGGGCGTCTCGACCGACTCGGCCAGGAGCCCGCAGAGTTTGCGATCCTCGATCAGAACGTCGTTGGGCCACTTGAGACCGACCGGCAGAGCCGTGGCGGCCTTGAGCCCCTCAAGGACCCCGAGCCCGGTCATCAGGGACAACCACGGCCACCGCTCGCGCGGCACATCCGTGGGACGCAACAGCACCGAGGTGGCCACTGACACCCCGGGTGGTGTCGTCCACGACCGGGCAAGGCGACCGCGGCCCGCGGTCTGGTTGTCGGTGATCAGAATTGTCCCCTCGGCCGCCCCATTCCGGGCAGCCACCGTGAGGTCCTGGTTGGTCGAGCCGGTCGCCGCGAGCACCGTGACCGAGGACCATGGGCTGCCGGGGGTGACGACGGCATCGGTCAACGCGGCGGCATCGGGAGGTGGGGTCGCTGGCACAGGTCCACGGTAGTCCCACCCACACCGGGCGGGCTCCGGGGAAAACCGGATGCCGAATGGAGCTGGTCGACACTACGGTCACCACCATGAATGCGGAAGATCGCGACCTGCTGTCCACTTTCAGCGCCTTCATGCGGCGTTGCCTCGACTATGTCGACGACGACGGTGACGGCGCTCCCCAGCTCATCGACGTGCTGCGCGACCATCTCGGCACGTCCCCGACGAGCCTGCCGGTGGCCCGGCTGGACATCGCGGCCCAGGAGTTCGTCAACCTCGACGTCGCGGTGCACGTCCTGGTGGCGCAGTGCGGCGGCGGGACGCTCGTCGGCGTCGGCGGCGGGGAACAGCGCCACCACATGACTCTCGGCGACCTGCTCCAGCACGGCTGGTCCGGTCAGATCCGCAGCGCCGCGATCGACCGTTCGCGCGTGGCGACCGGGCCCGACACGACCCGGGAGGCGGTCGCTTTCGGCGCCCATTTGTTCCGGTTCCCCGACGCCGATGGCGCCCCGGTGGTCATCCTGCAGCGCCAGGCGCACCCGCAGTTCGGCCGCCAAGCCGGGCTGGAGGTGCTCGCACCCCCCGAGGTCGCCGAGCATGTGCTGACCGCCGTCAAGCGAAACATGTCGGAGCACAACGTCTTCCGGGGGAAGGTCATCAGCTTCGCTGAGGTGGGCGACGAATACGAGGTGTCGGTCGGCGGGCTGACGTTCCATGAGCGGCCTGCGTTGACCGCCGATGAGGTCATCCTCGCGCCCGGGTCGCTGGAGCGCGTCGAGCGGCACGTGGTCGGCACGGCACGGCACCGCGACACCCTGCGAGCGGCCGGCCAGCACCTCAAGCGCGGCCTGTTGCTCTATGGCCCCCCGGGCACCGGCAAGACCCACACGGTGCGCTACCTGCTGGGTCAGCTCGAAGGGGT
>JAUNUL010000139.1:0-730 GCA_030538175.1 Propionibacteriaceae bacterium
CGCGCGGTGCGCGCCACGGATGCCGGGTCGAAGTGCGCGGCCTCGATGAGGACGTCGGTGGTGGCGTCCGTGACCTCCGTGTCCGCCCCGCCCATGACGCCGCCCAGGCCGAGGATGCGGGCGCCGTGGCCGCCGGCGGAGTCCGTGATGAGCAGGTCCTCGACGTGCAGCTCCCGGTCCGCGTCGTCCAGCGTGACGAGCCGCTCGCCGGCCGCCGCGCGGCGCACCACGATCGGCGCCACGAGCGTGGACAGGTCGAACGCGTGCAGCTGATAGCCCTCCAGCGAGCCGTCCTCCAGCGGGTTGGTGGCATAGCCGACCTTGGTGAGGTTGCGCTTGGTGAAGTCCGCGGTGTCCACGATGATCAGCCCGCCCGGTGCGACATCCCGGAGGTTGGCCTTGAGGGCCGCCGGGTTCATCGCGACCAGCACATCCGGCCGATCGCCGGGGGTCATGATGTCGTAGTTCGCGAAGTGCAGCTGGAAGCTCGATACGCCCGGCAGCGTCCCCTGCGGGGCGCGGATCTCCGCGGGGAAGTTCGGCAGGGTCGAGATGTCGTTGCCGAACACCGCGGAGTCCGCGGTGAAACGGTCACCGGTCAGCTGCATGCCGTCGCCGGAGTCGCCGGCGAAGCGAATGACCACCCGATCAAGCGAGAGCTGGTCTGCCACTGTTTTTCATCCCTCATGGTGCGCGAAATAGGTGGACGTGGATGTCCTCGGCCAGTGTA
>JAUNUL010000139.1:740-7451 GCA_030538175.1 Propionibacteriaceae bacterium
CATGCCGTCGCCGGAGTCGCCCGCGAAGCGGATGACCACGCGGTCGAGGGTCTGGGTCGGGGTCACTATCCGAGCTCCTTAGGTGGGCGTGTGCATGTCCAAGTCGAATGATCGCGGGCAGCGTTGCGTCAAAGGCGCTGCGCGAGGTTCTCGGGAGACGATACTCCTCAACCCATAGGAATTTCACATCTGTCCATAGGCGATCCTTTGCGAGCGCTCAGCGGAGTCGCGTAAGCCAACGCCCGGCCGCAGTCGGGACCCCCTGCGCGCGTCGGTGCGCCCTGTGCGGGGACCGAGGCTCATCCTCGTCGAGCCGCCGCCGCGGCCATGGCCGCGCCGAGGGCCAGCGCGGACGCGATAGCCAGCACGACCGCCATGGGCAGGGCGTTGGGGCCGAGGATTCCCACCAGTGGTGGGGTGGCGGCCCCGAACAGTGCCTGGGTCGTGCCCACCACCGCCGACGCGGAGCCCCCGGGCAGGGGGCTGGACTCCATGGCGAGGGCCGTCGCGGATCCACTCACCAGGGCAACGGGCGCCACGGCGACCGTGAGGGCCGCAATGAGTACGCCGACCGGCGCGCCGCTCAGGACTGCGGCCAGGACAAGCAGCGCGCCGATCATCAGCAGGATGAGGCCGGCGACGACAGCCCGGTCGGGGGTGATGGTGCCGAAACGCGTCACTCGGCCGAGCATCCGTGAACCGGCGATGCCGAAGACCGCCATCACGATCGACAGTCCGAAGCCGGTGAGGGCGTACCCCGTCGCGCTGAAGCCATGGACCTGCTGGAAGACGAACGGTGCAGCGGAGACGTAGGCGTACATCGCCGCGAACGACAGCGCGACGACCAGGGTGGTCAGGATGAACCTGCCCAGGTGGGGCTGGTGGGGTCTGCGGACCTGGCGTGGGCCACGGGCTTCGGTGGGGGCGTCGGCGCGGAAGCGGGGGTGGGTCTCGCGGACGGCGAAGACCACCCACACGCCGACGAGCGCGCCGAGGCCACCCAGCACCACGAAAATGGTCCGCCAATCCGCGAATGACAGGACGGCCGCACCGAGCAGCGGTGCCAACGCGGGGACGATGAGCCCCGCCGCCATGATCGTGCTCATGGCCCGCGCCGCCTGATCGCCGACCGCGAGGTCCGCAACGATGGCTCGACCGAGCACCATGCCGGCGCTGGCAGCGATCCCCTGGAGCAGACGCAGCACGAGCATGATGGTGAGGGTCGGGCTGAACGCGACGGCCACCGCGAGCACCACGAACGCAACGATCGAGACCAGCAGGGGCGTACGCCGGCCGATTCGGTCGGACAGCGGGCCGATCGCCAACTGGCCGATGGCCATGCCGACGATATAGACGGTCAGCGTGAGCTGGGCGGCAGCGGTCGTGACGCCGAGGTCCTGGGCGGCGATCGGCAGGCCGGGCAGATAGGCGGCGGTGCCGAGCGGCGGCATGGCGGACACAATCACCAGTGGGGCCAGCAGGGCGGCGCCGAGGGTGAGGGGCCGGCGGCTCGGCCTTCGGTTATCGGTGGTGACGGGGCTGGTCACGGCACTTCCTTTTGATCTGATGCGACTGAACACGTACGCGAATTGGAAACGATTGTCACTATACCGCCCGGGGTATCTTCGGCTCGTTTCGTGCTGCCTCGTGGATCGGCAGGCGAGCGGTACGCTGGCCCAGTGCGCTGCTGGGACTGGTTCGGCGATCGCTCTCTGATCGTCATCGACATCGCCCTCGCCTGCTGTGCGCTCGAGGTCGAGTCGGCAGCCGAGGCGATTGCGGTGTCCGATGTGCGCCCGGATGATCGGGTTGCCGTGGTCGTCTCCGGCACCGTCACCGACACGGTCCTGCCGATCGTGACCAACATCCTCGGCCAGGTGCCCGACGCCCGGGTTGTGTCGTTCGGCGCGTGTGCATCCGCCGGCGGGCCCTATTGGGATTCGTACGCCGTCACCAAGGGCATCGGCCAGGTCATCGACGTCGACCTCTTCGTTCCCGGTTGCCCTCCCACTCCGACTGCGCTGCGGGAAGCACTCGCCACGCTCCGCGCCGGAGCGCTGACCCCTGGTGCCCGTGCAGAGCAGAGAATGGGGACCACATGAACGACACCGTGCCGCCTGGCGACTGGGTCGCCGAAGTGACCGCCGCACAGGCCGCGGGATTCACCTATTTCGACTGGCTCGACTGCGTGGACGAGATCGGCCGCAGCAACGAGTTCCGCCTGGTCCTCCAGCTCCTCAACCGCGACAGCGGGGAGACCCGCCGCCTGCAGACCCGGATCGACCGCGACGACCCGCAGGTCCCGACCCTGTCGACCCTGTACGCCGGTGCCGGCTGGGCTGAGCGGGAGATCCACGACCTCTTCGGGGTCGAGTTCCTCGGCGGGGACGGCACGCCGCTCCTGCTGCCCCGACGCTATGGCGGGTACCCACTGCGCAAGGACGAGGTCCTGGGTGCGCGGGCCGCGGTGCCCTGGCCCGGCGCGAAAGAGCCCGGTGAGGCTGAGGCCGCGGCGGGTCGCCGCCGGATGGCGCCCCCGGGCGTACCGGATCCGGACGTCTGGGGCGACCGCGACCCCGCAGCCGACGCACCCGACCCGGCCGATGTCGTGCAGAGCGCCCAAGGGGGCCGCGTCCGGAGACGGCGATGACGATGGACTCCCGCGACACCGCAGCAACACCTGACAGCACCGGACCGGGCAATGCCGACGGTCAGGCTCATGCCCGGATCCGACTCATCGAGGACAAGTGCACCTCGTGCATGATCTGCGCCCGGGAATGCCCGGTGTGGTGCATCCACATCGACTCACACACCGAGGTCGACCCGGACGCCCCCGCCCAACTCACCGGCCGCGGCATGCGGGAGCGCACGATCAATGTCCTGGACCGCTTCGCGATCGACTGGTCACTGTGCATGTATTGCGGGATCTGCGTTGAGGAGTGCCCGTTCGACGCCCTCGAATGGCGCCATGACGCGATGCCGGCCGCCGCGTCCCTGGGCACTCTCATGCACGAGATCGAGGACCTGGCGTGAGCTGGGCGGTGCCCCTCTATCGCCGCCTGTCGGGGTCCGCGAACGATCTCCAGCGCCGGGCGACCATCGCCTTGGTCGAGGCGTACGCCGTCACGTGGGTGCGTCGCGGCATGATCGGCTGCCTGCTGATGGCGATCGGTGGGCTGTCGCCCGCCTTCCTGCCCGCGAATAGCCCGTGGTGGCAGGTCCTGGGGGCGTTCCGGGACTACTCCTGGCTCGGGCCGACGCTGGGCACGGTGGCCGCGCTGGCCGGCGTACTGCTGGTTATGGACGCCTGGTTCCGGATCCGTCCCGTGGATGGGGCGCCCGAGGTCGACTTCCGGGCGGTCCTCGCGCTCTGGTCCCTGCCGATGCTGCTCGCACCACCGATTTTCAGCCATGACTCCTATGCCTATGCGGCGGAGGGGTACATGGTGCACGAGGGCCTCAACCCCTATGAGATGGGCGCGGGGATGCTGCAGAACCGCTGGGGCGAGCAGGTCGTGGAGGTGTGGCGCTTCACCCGCGCCCCCTATGGCCCGCTGAGCCTGCAGCTGTCCCACCTGGTGGTGGACGTATTCGGGCATTCGCCGTATTGGTCCTCGGCGGTCGGCATGCGCATATTGGCGATCGCGGGGATCATCGCGACGGCGTACACGATCCCGATCCTCGCCGAACGGCTCCGGGTCTCACCGCGGCGGGCGATGTGGTTCGGGCTGGTGAATCCACTGGCGATCGCGCACCTGGTCGGTGGTGCGCACAACGACGCGGTGATGATCGGGTTCATCTCGCTGGGTCTCTTGGCCGCGATCCGGCGTCGGTTCCTGCTCGGCTGCGTGCTCGTCGCGGCGGCCGCTGCGGTCAAGATCCCGGCTGTTCTCGCGATCGTGCCGGTGGCCGTGTTGGCCTGGGGCGTACGCCGACCCCGCCCCACCTGGTTCGGACGGTTGTGGCAGACCGGATGGCGGGTGTTCGTTGCCACGCTGGTCATGGTGCTCGCCTTCACGATCATCACGCTGGCCTGCCTGCCCAACGGTGAGGGCTGGGGCTGGATCCGGGCGATCAACGTGCCGGGGATGGTGTCGACGATCTCGCCGCCAACGCTGATCGGGGACTTGGCCCGGATCATCCTGAACGAGCTCGGCTATCACCGCGAGGCACTGTCGATGGTTCGGCTCAGCCGGCAGATCGCGATGGTCACCATGGTGATCGTCATCCTGGTCATGCTCGTGCGGATGGCCCCGACCCGGCCGATGCGCTTCCTGGTCTATTCCTGGATGGCGCTGATCATCGGCAGCCCGGCCCTGCATCCGTGGTATCTGACCTGGCCAGCGGTGTTTCTCGCCTTCTCCCGGCCGTCACCCAGGATCGTCCGGGTGTCGTGCTGGGCCTCGATCGGTCTGCTGACCTATTCCTCGGTGAGCTTCTCGTGGCGCAACGACCTCACCGCCGTCGGTGTGGCGGCCGCGGCCGTGGTGATCTGGGTGATTCTCGCCCACGACCGGCAGCACTTCCGGCACTTCCCCCAGCCCCGCAGCGAACGCGCGGAGGTCGCCGACCAAGATCCGGGGGCCATCCAGGAGCGCCCGGCGGAAGGGGCGGAAAGGACGGGTGCGTAAGGTCGTCCCATGGCTGATGACAACGTTGTCAACGCATTGCGCTCGATCCTTGATGGGCGTTGGGGGGACATGCGCGACCGGGTGCGGCAGCAGCTCGGCACCGCCGACTGGGCCACGCCGCTCGAGGTCGTGCCGATGGCGGACTACCGGGCCCGCACCACGGGCCAGCTGCTGCAGCTGCTGAATGCGGACTGGGCAGAAGTCGGTTTCTCGGCGGAACCAGGCAATCGGGGTGATGCCGGGGCATCGCTGACCTTCTTCGAGACCCTCGCCCACGCGGACCTGTCGCTGTTCGTCAAGCTCGGCGTGCAGATCGGCCTCTTCGGCGGGGCGGTCGCGGGGTTGGGCACCCAGCGGCACCACTCTGCGTACCTGCCCGCGATCGCCACCGGAGAACTGCTCGGCTGTTTCGCCATGACTGAAACTTCTGGGGGCTCGGACGTCGCCAACCTCAAGACGACGGCGACCTTCGATCCAGAGACCGACGAGATCGTCGTGCACACCCCCACGCCGGGAGCGACGAAGGACTACATCGGCAATGCCGCGCGGGATGGCCGGATGGCGGCTGTTTTCGCCCAGCTGATCGTCGATGGCGCGTCGCACGGGGTGCACTGTGTGCTGGTGCCGATCCGCGATGCCGAGGGGGCGGCGCTGCCCGGGGTCACCCTGAGCGACTGCGGACCCAAGATGGGGCTTCCTGGCGTCGACAACGGCCGGATCGCGTTTGATTCCGTCCGCGTGCCCCGGGCGAACCTGCTCGACCGGTTCGGGGCGATTGACGACGAGGGCACCTATCGGTCACCGATCGAGAATGACTCCCGGCGGTTCTTCTCCATGCTGGGTACGCTCGTGCGAGGTCGGGTCTCGGTCGGTGCAGCGGCCGGCGCGGCCACCCGGAATGGACTGACGCTCGCGGTGCGGTATGCCGTCCGTCGGGAGCAGTTCCAGCGGCCTGGGGAGGGCGGTGGGATTCCGTTGCTGGAGTACGCCACCCATCGCCGCCGACTGCTGGTGCCGCTGGCGCGCAGCTATGCCTTGGCACTCGCGACGAACGCGCTCATCGAGGACCATCACGAGCTGGATCAGGAGCAGGCGGGCAGCGGGCTCGAGGGCGCAGAAGGTGCGTCGCAGGGGGATGCCGGGGTCGACGAGGCCCGCGTACGCCGGCTGGAGGAGCGCGCGGCATCGCTGAAGATCGCGAACACGGCCCACGCCACCAAAACCCTGCAGGCCTGCCGGGAAGCCTGCGGGGGAGCGGGCTATATGTGGGAAAACCGGTTCGGGGCGTGGAAGAACGACACGGACGTGTTCACGACGTTCGAGGGTGACAACATCGTGTTGTTGCAGCTGGTCGCGAAGGGGCTGCTCACGAACTATCGGGACTCATTCCAGTCGTTCGACACCGCGGGGATGATCCGGTTCGTCGCGCGACGTGGCCGAGAACGTCATCGAACGGGCGTTCGGCGGGTCGATCATCCAACGGCTCATCGCCGGTGCACCCGGGAAGGACGCGGATGACGCGCTGGTGGATCGCGGTGGGCAACTGGCGCTGTTCGTTGACCGCGACGGGCACACGATCGCCGGGCTGGCAGCCCGGATGCGCGCGAGGGCGGGAGAGTTCGCCAAAGACCCGGTCGGGGTTCTCGACGTGCTGCAGCCGCACATGATCGCAGCAGCCTGGGCCCGGATCGATCGGCTGCTGTTGGAGAGCCTCGCCGCGGCGACGCAGGAGTGTCCGGAGGGCCCGGCACGGGATCTGTTGGGGCTGGTGTGTGACCTTTTCGTGTACGCCACCGTCGAGGAGAACGCCGCCTGGTTCCTGGAGCACGGCCGGATCTCCGCTGGTCAGTCCAAGGAAGTGTCACGCCGGGTCGATGAGTTGTGTGCCGAGTTGGCGCCGCACGCGGAGACGCTCGTGGACGCATTCGGGATCGCCGATGCGTGGCTCGACTGCCCGCTGCTGGACCGCGCATAGGGGCTCCACAGACGAGCGTCGGCCAGGTGGACGACGTCCCCACCTGAGTCAGACTTTCCTGCCTGGCTGTGGGTAGGAAAGTCGAGTTTGGGTAGGGAAGTGCTG
>JAUNUL010000140.1 GCA_030538175.1 Propionibacteriaceae bacterium
GCTGCGACGTTGTAGGCGAAGGCCCAGAACAGGTTTCCCTTGATCGTACGCAGGGTCCGCCGCGACAACCGAATGGCGTCCGCGGCCAGTCTGATGTCGCCGCGCACGAGCGTCAGATCTGCCGCTTCGATGGCGGCGTCGGTGCCCGTGCCCATCGCGATACCGAGGTCGGCGGTCGCGAGCGCGGCTGCGTCGTTGACCCCGTCCCCGACCATCGCGACGCGACGCCCCTGTGCCTGGAGCTGGGTAACGACGTTGACCTTGTCCTGGGGCATCACTTCGGCGGTGACGTGGTCGATACCAAGGTCCTTGGCCACGCGCTGGGCGGCGGCGGTGGAGTCACCGGTGAGCAGGTGCGGCTCGAGACCGAGCTCCCGGAACCACTCGATGGCCTCGGCCGCGCCGGGCTTGAGGGTGTCGGACAGGTCGAGCAGGCCTGCGGGTTCATCATCGATGAGCACCAGGATGCTGGAACGGCCGTCGCCACGAGCGGCCTCGGCGGCGGTAGCCAGTGCGGGCGGGAGCTCGGCGACCAGTGAGGGGCGTCCGACGCGGACCAGGTGTCCGTCGATCGTGGCCTCGACCCCGATGCCGGGGGTGTTGCGGAAATCCTCGGGCACGGACAGTGGCAGGCCGAGGGACTCGGCGTACGCCACGACGGCCTTGGCGACGGGGTGCTCCGAACCCGACTCGGCGGATGCGGCCAACCGGATCCAGGCGAGATCGGCGGACAGATCCCGCTTCCCGGGTTCGGTGATAGCCGGAGCCGAGTGGTCGGCGGCAGCCGCAGCGGGAGCAGAGGGTCCAGCGGGAGCAGTGGGGGCCACTGGGTGGTGGGCGGCTACCCGGATCTCACCGGTGGTCACGGTGCCGGTCTTGTCGAGGACGATCGTGTCGATCGTGCGGGTGGATTCGAGCGTCTCGGGGCCCTTGATGAGGATGCCGGCGCGGGCGCCACGGCCAGTGCCGACGAGCAATGCGGTCGGGGTAGCCAGGCCCAGAGCGCAGGGGCACGCGATGATGAGGACCGCGACGGCAGCGGTGACGGCGAACCCGGCACCGGCCCCGGCCATCAGCCATGCGACGAGCGTGACGGCGGCGAGGACGATGACGATCGGCACGAAGACCGCGGAGATCCGGTCTGCGAGGCGTTGCGCCTGGGACTTGCCGGTCTGGGCATCGGACACCAACCGGGCGATCTGGGCGAGCTGGGTCTCCTCCCCCACCCGGGTGGCGCGGACGACGAGCCGGCCGTCGGTGTTCAGGGTGCCGCCGATGACCGTGTCCCGGGGGCTCACGTCGACCGGCAGCGATTCGCCGGTGATCATCGAGGTATCGACACCCGAGACCCCGCTGAGCACCTCGCCGTCGGTGGCGATCTTCTCCCCGGGGCGGACGATGAACTCATCGCCGACCGCGAGCTGATCAATCGGGATGCGGGTCTCGACACCCTCGCGTACGACCGCGACGTCGGAGGCACCCAGGGTGAGGAGCGCGCGTACGGCTTCCCCGGCAGAGCGTCGGGACCGGGCCTCGAAGTATCGGCCGGTGAGGATGAAGGTGATGATCGCCGCGGCGGCCTCGAAATAGATGTTGCCGAACCCGTCGCTGTGGGCCAGCGTCAGCGAGACCTCGTGTTTCATGCCGATCTCGCCCGCGTGGCCGAAGATCATGGCGATGACGGACCAGAAGTACGCCGCCAGGCTGCCCATCGAGATCAGCGTGTCCATGGTCGTCGCGCCGTGGCGCAGGTTGACCCAGGCCGAGCGGTGGAACCGGAAACCGCCATAGAGCACGACCGGCGTGGTCAGTGCCAGCACGACCCACTGCCAACCCGGGAACTGCAAGGCCGGGACCATCGAGATCACGACGACCGGAACCGTGAGGATCGCGGACAGAATCAGATCCCGGCGCAGAGCGTGCACGGGATCGGGCCGCTCGGGATCGTCGGGGCGCGGGACGCTGGCGTGATATCCGGTCTTCTCGACGACCGCGATGAGGTCCTCAACGGGGACTGGCTCGAGCAGATCGATGCGGGCCTTCTCGGTGGCGTAGTTCACCGAGGCCTTGACCCCGGCCACCTTGTTGAGCTTCTTCTCGACCCGGACGGCGCAGGAGGCGCACGTCATCCCCTCAATATCGAGCTCGAGGGATTGGGGCTTGGGACCAGCCACGGTTGATGTGGCGGCGCTGGAATAGGTCATGATGATCGGCTTTCAGATGGGTGACTGACGACCATCCCGTCGGGGCTGTGGAGCATCGAGGAGATGGTGGGACAAGTGCGGTGGCCGACCGGGCGGCATAGGGGCCGCTGGTGGTCAGCATCGCGGAGTGCAATCCCGCGTTGGACAGGATCGCCAGGTGGCAATCCCGGGTGGATCGCGTCGCAGGGTTCCGGGGGTCCGGCGTGGTGGCAGCGGGCCAACCGCTTGGGCGGGTCGCATGCTGCCGGGTGACTGCGCCGGGCACAGGCCGTGGGTCAGGCTTCGACGACGGTGTAATCGCCGGCTTCGGAGACCGCCTCGGTGATGACCGACAGCGGAAGACGCTCGGCGGATTCAACGACCATGGCGCCGCTGTCGAGCTGGACGTTGACGTCGGTGACGCCATCGAGAGCTGAGACCTCTTCGGTGACGGCGTTGACGCAGTGACCGCAGGTCATGCCGGTGACGGTGTACGTGGTGGTGGTCATGGTGGTTCTCCTGATCAGACGTAGGGATTATGGACGGGCAATCCGTGGATACACGGGCTCAAACAACATCATGGGCGCACGACTCGACTGCTCTCACACCGGGGCGCGATCGCGGACTGACGTCCGGGACCGGGGGTCTCAGGACCTGACGAGGCGGGCGATGGCGTCGCTGGCCTCGGTGATCTTCAAGTCGGCCTCCTCGCCACCGGCCTCGATGGCATGCGCGACACAGTGGTGCAGATGCTCGTCCAGGAGGTTGAGGGCCACCGACTCGAGGGCTTTGGTGGCCGCCGAGATCTGGGTAAGGACGTCGATGCAGTATTTATCCTCCTCCACCATCCGCTGCAAGCCGCGGATCTGCCCCTCAATACGACGCAGTCGCGTGAGGTGCGCATGTTTGGTGTCGTGATAACCAGGATCGTGTGCCGTGTTCGCCATGCTTCGATTGTACCCATAGGGGGTACCCCTATCAAGGCGCGATTCGCGCACCAGCAGGCCCGGAAACCCAGACCACGAGGCGCCCAGCGAGTTATCCACACCGGAGTCAGGTTGTTCACAATCGGGGGCCTCTACTCGCCCCCGCGCACTCCTGTCAAGTCACGCAAACGCCGCAATCCAGCCCGTGGACAGGCCCGAAAATTCTTTCCATCCCCAGGACTTGGAGGGCATTACGCCTAGTCACCGGCTTATTACTCATGCGTTAACAATTCTATCCCCAAGGTTGTGCCCAGCCTGCCCACAGCCCCACTGGCGCGTTCCCCAATCCATCCACAGGGGCTGTGGATAACTCGGTTGGGCGTGTCGTGCGGACCCGACCTAACGTGGACAGACCAGCCACGCCGGGCGTACCGCCAAAGATGTCAGACCCGCCCTCTAGCGTCGGATCAAACGCCAGCGAAGGACAGGAGTGTGCAGGTGAGCACCGACTTCAAGGACTTCACCGAGCTCGCGACCGGCGACGACCCCCGCGGCAGCGCGATGGACCGGATGCCGCCCCAGGACAACGATGCCGAGCAGGCCGTTCTGGGCTCGATGCTCACCAGCAAGGATGCGATCGCCGACGTCTTGGAGACGGTCAAGGCAGCGGATTTCTATCACCCCGCGCATGAGTACATCTTTTCGGCGATCCTCGACCTCTATGGCCGCGGCGAACCCGCCGACCCCATCACCGTTGCCGCCGAACTGACCCGGACCGGCATGCTGGCCCGGGCCCGCGGGCCGCTTTATCTCCATGACCTGTTCGCCAAGGTGTCCGTTGCCGCGAACGCGGGCTATTACGCGCGGATCGTGCGGGAGAAGGCGATCCTGCGTCGGCTCGTGGAGGCATCGCTCAAGATCGCCCAGTTGGGGTACGCGGGGGAAGGCGACGTCGCCGACATCGTCGACCGGGCCCAGGCGGCGGTCTATTCGGTCACCGACGGCAACACCGCCGAGGACTACCAACCGTTGTCCGAGCTGCTCGAAGCAACCCTCGACGAGATGGAGGCGATCAGCTCCCGGTCCGGGGAGATGGCCGGCGTACCAACCGGATTCATCGAACTCGACGAGCTCACCAACGGATTGCACGGCGGGCAGATGGTGATCCTCGCGGCGCGGCCCGCAGTGGGCAAGTCCACGCTGGGACTCGATTTTGCGCGGGCCTGCTCGATCAAGAACGGCATGACCTCAGCGATCTTCTCCCTGGAAATGAGCAAGGTCGAGATCACCATGCGCCTGCTGTCCGCCGAGGCGCAGATCCCCCTCAACCACATCCGCAAGGGCACCATGAGCGAGGAGGACTGGCAACGGGTGGCCAACAAGATGGCCACGATCTCCTCCGCACCGCTCTATATCGACGACTCCCCCAACCTGACGATGATGGAGATCCGCGCCAAGGCCCGGCGGCTGAAACAGAAGCACGACCTGAAGCTCATCGTCATCGACTATCTCCAGCTGATGACCTCGGGCAAGAAGGTCGAGTCCCGCCAGCTCGAGGTCTCGGAGTTCTCCCGCCAGATCAAGCTGCTGGCCAAGGAGCTCGATGTGCCAGTCGTCGCCATGTCCCAGCTCAACCGTGGCCCGGAGCAGCGCACCGACAAGAAGCCGATGGTGAGCGACCTGCGTGAGTCCGGCAGCCTCGAACAGGATGCCGATATCGTGATCCTGCTGCACCGTGAGGACATCTATGACAAGGAGTCACCGCGGCTGGGCGAGGCCGATTTCATCGTGGCCAAGAACCGCAACGGCCCCACCCGGACGGTGGTGACCGCGTTCCAGGGTCACTACAGCCGGTTCGTGGACATGCAGCACTGACACCGGGGCGATGCGCCGCTTCACTGCATCTCGAGAGGATCTTGAACGTGTCCCAGCAGAACGCCTATGTGACCGCCCTGCGCCGACAGGGGCGGTCACGTTGGTGGCGCAGCCTCATCGCCGTGGTCCTCGGAGTGTTGGTCATCTCGTTGGTGCCGCTCGTGGTCACGATCGTGTCGAGCAGCCTGGGCTTCGCCACGGACACGGCGTCGCCCGACTATCCCTGGCAGCTGACCGTGCGCAACATCGGCGCGTTCGTCGTGTGCCTGCCGCTGCTGATCCTGATCAATCGTGGCCTCAACCGGTTGCCCACTCGGGAACAGGTCACCGGCGCGCCGGCGTGGCGGTGGGGGCTGGCGCTCCGGTCGCTTGGGGTCGCCTGCGTTGCCGTGGCGGTCTATGCGGTGACGCTGTTCGCGATCGAGGGGCGCTTGGCCTTCGCCCCCGAGCCACGGTTCGCGCTGATCGTGGCCCTGTTGGTGCTGCTTGTGCCTGTGCAGGTCTTCACCGAGGAACTGCTCTTCCGCGGGATGTTCATGCAGGGCCTCGTGTCGGCCATCGGCGTGACCACCGTCCGGGTGCTGATCGCCGTCGTGGTCAGCTCGGTCATCTTCGCCGCCCTGCACGGCACGCAATCACCGGCCATGTGGGCATCGAGGTTCGGCATGGCGCTGATCTACGGCTACGCACTCTGGCGGTCCGACGGCCTTGAGGTGCCGACCGCCCTGCACACGGCCAACAACTTGGTGCTGCTGCTCCTCGCCGCAGTGACCGGCACGTTCGCCACCACGTTCAGCAACACCTCGGTCACCTGGGTCTCCACCTCGCTGCAACTGGTGGCACTGGGCGTGTCCTGCGCCGTCGCCCTGCGCCTGGCTCAGCGTCGGGCGATCAAGAAGGCCTGACTGTCACGCTCGTGGGCGGCCATCGGCTGCCGCTCCATCCGCGCAACCTCGGTGAAGCCAGCCGCTGACAGCATCCCCGCCATCTGGTCCAGCGATCGGAGATGCCTCGTCAGCGTGACGTCATGGCCAGCGGCCCGATAGGCCTCCGACACGTCCCGGAGGCCATCCCCTGATTGAAAAGCGATCAGCAGGACCCCTCCATCCCGCAGCACGCGTGCCAACTCCGCAAGGATGCGCGGCACGTCGTGGTCCGGGCTGTGGATGGTGGAATACCAGGCCATGCACCCCTCAAACGTCCCGGCGGCATGGGGAAGATCGGTCAGCGACCCGACCGCGATGGTGAACGACGGGTGGTCTTGTCGCGCACGGCGGACCATGCCTGACGACAGGTCGACCCCCTCCACCGCGCATCCCAAGCGAGCGAGCACCGGCAGGAGTCTCCCCGTCCCGCAGCCCGCATCCAGGACCCTTCGCTCGTCCGGCAACAGTGAGGCGAAGCACTCGATCATCGCGAGATCGAGCGGCTGCTCCGCCTCGGTGCCGGTGAACCGGTCGGCGTACGCATCCGCGACCCGGTCATAGACCTGTCGGACGTCGCCCTCACTCTGTGTGTCGCGCACAGCCCCATCCTGGCCGACAGCCCATCCACGCGACACAACCATGACTTCCGAACATCCTCTTGCTTAGGCTTCGGCCATGGCGATCTTTGCGGCCCTGTTCGACTTCGTGGACGACCCCGCCGGTTTCGATGCCGTGCGGGCGGAGCATCAGGCGTACCTCAACGAAGGCCGCGGCAGCTGTCGGGTCCTCGGCGCCGGTCGTTGGGTGGATGACGGGCCGGAGGGGGCGCTGATCGTGGTCAGCGGCGACAGCGCCGACGAGGTCGCCGCGTTCCTGGACGACGACCCCTTCCAAACCGCGGGCCTGGTCACGGGCCGTGCCATCCGCGAGTGGTCGATTCGCCTCGGGCCCTGGATGCCCTGACGGTGCTCGCCGCTCGGTGGTCGCGAAGCGCTGCCGGATACCGTGGCAGCTGTGGACACTGCCTCGGCCCAGGTGCGGCGCATCGCGATGGAACTCAACGCCCTCGCCGAGAGCGCGCTCGCCTATTGCACCGACCAGTTCGACATCGGCCGGTTCCACCGGATCGCCGCCCTGGCCGAGGAGCTGATGAGTGAGGTCAGCGCCGAACCGCGGCCGGCGTACGACAAGAAGGTCGCGTCGGTCGCCGGCTACACAACACCGAAACTCGACGTTCGCGGCGGGGTCTTCGATGCCGATGGCCACGTGCTGCTGGTCCAAGAGATCGCCGACTCCGGCCGCTGGACCCTGCCGGGCGGCTGGTGCGACATCCTCGAGTCAGCGGGTCGGGCCATTGAGCGGGAAGTACGCGAAGAGGCCGGCGTCGCCGTTCGCGCCGCCCACCTGGCCGCAGTGTTCGATCGGGACCGCTGGCCCCATGTGCCGCGCTATGACCGACACCTGTACAAGCTCTTCTTCGTCTGCGAGCCCCTCGGTCCGGTGGACACCGCCTTCACTAGCGACGAGACCAGC
>JAUNUL010000141.1 GCA_030538175.1 Propionibacteriaceae bacterium
GGATGCGGGACAGGTTCAGCCCGGCGCCGGAGCCGCCCTTGAAGATGAAGCCCTCCTCCTTGTACCAGTTCAGAATCGACTCCATCGAGTCATCGACCGACAGGATGAAGCAGGCGCTGACCTGCTGCGGGCTCTTGGTGCCGACGTTGAACCACACCGGTGAGTTGAAGCTGAACACCTGGTGCAGCAGCATCCAGGTCAGCTCATGCTCGAAGATCTCGGCATCGGCATCGGTGGCGAAATAGCCATGCTCCTGGCCGGCGGTGCGATAGGCATGCACCACGCGATCGATCAACTGCTTGAGGCCGGTCTCCCGGGCCTCGGTCCCCAGGGCGCCACGAAAGTATTTCGTGGTCACGATGGTCGAGGCGTTCATCGACCAGAAGTCGGGAAACTCAACGCCCCGCTGCTCGAAGACGTTCACACCCGTCTTCCAGTTCGTCTGCACGATGTCGCGACGCTCCCAGACGACCTCGTCGTAGGGGTGGACGCCCTCGGTGCTGAAGACGCGGTCGATCGTCAGGCCAGTGCGTGCCTTGCCGGACTTCCGGCTGGCGCGTGCTGTCTCGGTCATTCCCGTTTCCTCCCGGAGTGATGGCGTCCCGAATGGACGCAACTGTGGTGTGTGCGATGTGTTTGTGTGGTGCTGGGCCGACTCAGTCGGCTGATGTCTGTGCCCGGAGCTTGGCGATCTCGGCCTCGAAATCATCCACGGATTCGTATTGCTTGTAGACGCTGGCGAAGCGGAGATAGGCCACCTCGTCGAGCGCCCGGAGCGGATCGAGAATGGCGACACCAACCTCGTCCGCGGGAATTTCGGGCTGACCCGATGCCCGCAGCGCTTCCTCGACCGCCTGACCGAGCCGCGCCAACTGTTCCTCGGTCACCGGACGGCCCTTGCAGGCCTTCCGGACGCCGGTCACGACCTTGTCCCTGTTGAACTGTTCGACCACCCCGGATCGCTTGACCACGACCATCTGCATCTGTTCGAGGGTGGTGAATCGTCGTTCGCACGCAGGGCACTGGCGGCGACGCCGAATGCCGGCGCCGTCATCGACCGACCGCGAATCCAGCACGCGCGAATCGTTGTGACGGCAATAGGGACAGCGCATGCGAACTCACCTCCGAGATCGATCTGGCACGCCAACACACGTTGACTGGGGACATCCCTGGGGACAACTTGTGTATGAGGCGTGGATAACCTGTGGACAGAAACCACAACCTGTGGATTAAAGACAATGATGTAACTACTAGATATGGACACACTAGGCGTCTGAAGACACAAGGGCAAGCTCGGGCGCGTTACCTGTTCAGAGGATGTTGCGCAACACCATGTACGCCAGACCCAGCCCCGTGATGACCAGCACCACGAACACGGGAGGGACTCCCTCGACCACCCCGCGGGCTCCCGGCCATCGCGCAGGCCGACGCCTGATCAACTGCACCGCCGTCCACAGCCACACCGCTGCCAGCAAAGCACCCAGAACCAGGACGAAGGGGTTCCACCCCCATGCCGCCGCCAGATCACCGCGCAGCAGCGCGACCCCCATGCGCGAACTGCCACAGAACGGACACAGCCATCCCGTGGCAAGCAGGAAGGGGCACGGCAGGCCCTGCCCCGTGATCGCGTACGCAGCACCTGCCAGCACACATGTGCCACCGAACACCGAGAGCCAGACGAATCGCCCCAGCTGGGGACGCATGGGCCCATGCCCCACCTCGACCACTGCGTGCCGACTGTCCGATCCGGGCTTCACGAAGTCCATTATCCCAGCGCCGAACCAGCGATACCCGACACCAGCGACCCTGGTGCGGCCAGAACCAACAGGCTCAGCCCAGGGGCACCCGGCATCAGTCAGTCACAGCGACCTGGGCACCCGGCGCTGGATCGGCCGTGACGCGCACCGCCGTGGTGCCGATGCACACGAGGGACGCCAGGACCAGCGCCACGATCAGCCCCATCACCAGAGCCAGACCCCGGTCGGTGAGACGGATGCCCGCGTCCAGCACCGGCGGCGGGATCACGGCAGCTGCGGGATGAATCGCGGGCATCACTTCAGGCCCCGGCACGCCAGCGGGCCGCCCCAGTCGCTGCGGCTGCATCGCGCGCCCCACTGGCGCCGTCCGGACCCGGCGGCGGGCCGTCACGTGTCGCCCGGCCCTGTCGTTGCTCACCGTCACGACCCTCTCGGCCCGTCGAGCTTCCACCAGAACGCTCATAACCCCTCCTCGCCACCTTCGAACCTGTGTTCGAAGAACAGTCTGCCGGACTCTTGATTCGAACACAACCTCTAATCACTGCTCCGGCTCGCGGGGCCCGGATGACCCCACGAACGAAGCCCATCAGGAGGGTCTGACAAAATTCGATCGCTGGGCGACACGCCCCAAGCGACTTCGAACAAATGTTTCAATCCTGTTCGATTCCGCGTATGTTGGAGCCATGGCAGACAGCGAAGACACCCACTCCGCCACCCGACGTCGGGGACGGCCCAGCAAGGCAGAGGTCGAAGCACAAATCGTCGCCGCGGGTGGCACCGTGTCGGAGCTGCCCGATGGCCCCCAGGATGCGCACGGGCTGACACCGCGGCAGCGCCACATCCTGCAGGTGATCCAAGAGGCCGTGGAGTCGCGGGGCTATCCCCCGAGCATTCGCGAGATGTGCGAGCAAGTCGGTCTGGCGAGTTCATCGTCAGTGTCACACCAGCTGAAAGTCCTGGAAACCAAGGGGTTCCTGCGCAGGGACCCGAACCGGCCGCGTGCGCTCGAGGTCTTGTTGCCGGAATCAATGACCAGCAGCCGGCCCACAGCCACCGTGGATGAGACCGGGATCCGCGATGCCTTTCCGGAGGCAGTGGCCGTGCCCGTGCTCGGCCGCATTGCCGCGGGTGGTCCGATCCTGGCCGAAGAACGCGTGGAGGATGTCTTCCCGCTGCCCAAGCAACTCGTCGGCGACGGGCAACTATTCCTGTTGGAGGTGCGGGGTGACTCCATGATCGATGCGGCTATTTGTGATGGGGACTGGGTCGTGATCCGTCAGCAGCCAACAGCCAACAACGGCGAGATGGTCGCGGCGCTGCTTGACAACGAAGCCACCGTGAAGACCTTCAAGAAAACCGGTTCACAGGTGTGGCTGATGCCGCACAACCCGGCCTATGACCCGATCGACGGCAATCACGCGGCGATCCTCGGCAAGGTCGTTGCAGTGCTGCGTCGCGTGTGATCCACCGACTGTCTCGTCAGCGCACCCGCACATGCATGGTGCGCACCTCATAGCCCGCAATGAGATCCAGCCATTCGACGGTCGGGTCGGTCTCTGCAGTGATCTCTCGACGCAACAGCCTCTGCAGCAAGGCATCGGTCTCCTGGATCGCGAGCGAGTTGCCAGGGCACCGGTGGGCACCGTCGCCGAAGCTCATCACCTCGGGCCCGACGCCCTTGGGCACCTCACGTCCCGGACACAACCGCTCGCCGTCCGGGCCCACATCGGCATTGACCTGACGAATATGAAGATCAAGCACCGAACCCGCCGGGATCACGAGATCCTCACCGTCCGGACCGGCCACCGTGAAGTCCGTAACCACCCGGCGATAGAGATGGCCCACCACGGGTTCCAAGCGCAGGATCTCGTGCAGGATCTCGAGCCTTTCCGCCTCGCCGGCCGCCGCATAGCGCTGCCTGAGATCGGGCTGGGCCAAGAAATGCCAAGTCGCCATGCAGATGAACTCACGGGTCGTGATCATCCCCGCGGCACCAAAGGTCACGGCCTCGATCAGAATCTCCGCGTCCGAATAGCCCTCGGCGATCAGATGGGAGATCACGTCCTCCTGCGGTGCGGCCCTGCGCGCCCTGATGGCCGGTCGGACGTCACGCAGATAGAACGCCAGCATGGGGAGATAGCTGCTGGCACTCTTCAACAGAGCCCGGACCGGATGCTGGGGTGGGGTCTCCCCCGGCGGCTCGAACTCAAGCCCGAGCAGGCCCTCCAACCGCTTCGCCAAGCCCTCGGCCGGGCTGTTGGTCAGCCCCATGACATGCGCTGCGACATCGACCGAATAGTGCATGGCCACAGCCGGCAGGTCGACACTTCCCTGGCTGACCATGCGGTCGACGAGCTCTTCGGCCTTGCGGTCGATGACCTCGCGATAGCGCTTGGTCACTGTGCGGGGAGCGAAGAACCGGGCCACCTTCGTCCGCTGATCACGGTGCGCTTCGCCGTCGGCGTACAACATCGGCATCCGCAACGTGGAGCGACTCACCATCCCTGCGTTGAACCCGGCCTGGACTGTGGCCCCACGCTCGCGGAGGATCGCTCGGGCGGTGGTCAGGGATCTGATCCGCCACACACCATTGCGGACCTCGATCGGCGGTTCGTTCGCCTCACCGGGGCGACTGCTGAAACGCTGCGAATGCGGACAAACCTGGGACTCAGTCACACCGCCAGTGTTCCCTGCACGATGATTAATAGATTTACTAGATCCTCAGGAATGCTCGCACACGACCTCGGACCCGCTAGGTCTCCCCACTAAGCCGGCGCAGCGCTTGGACGACGACCTCACGATCGTTCGTCTGCCACATTGGCGGCATCCCGGCGCGGAGAAACGAGCCGTAGCGCGCCGTGCTGAGGCGCGGGTCGAGCACCGCCACCACGCCCTTGTCCGTGGCCCGACGAATCAGGCGGCCGGCCCCCTGCGCCAGCAATAGCGCCGCGTGGCCTGCCGCGACGGCCATGAAGCCGTTGCCGCCGGCCTGGGCGACCGCCCGTTGCCGGGCTTGCATCAACGGATCATCCGGCCGGGGAAAGGGGATCTTGTCGATGATGACCAGCCGACAGGTGTCCCCCGGGACGTCGATCCCCTGCCACAACGACATGGTGCCGAACAGGCTCGTCTCGGGCTCGTTGATGAAACGTCGGGTCAACTCCGACAGTTGCGCGTCACCCTGGCACAGCACCGTGTGCTTCTTGAGATTCTCCCGGACGTGGCGTGCGGCGAGTTCAGCAGACCGGGTCGAGGCGAACAGCCCGAGCGTACGCCCGCCCGCCGCCCACACCAGTTCTGCGATCTCGGCCAGAACTGCGTCAGAGATCCCATCGCGGCCAGGAGGTGGCAGATGTCGGGTGACATAGAGAATCCCCTGCTTCCCATAGTCGAACGGGGAGCCGACATCGATCCCCCGCCAGGTGAGGGCGTCCCCCTCCTCCGACTCCGACGCGTCTTCGGTCATCTCCGGACGATCCCGGCGTTCTTCACGACGCAGGCCGACAGCACCCGCAGCTGACTCGAAGTCCCCGCCGATCCGCAGGGTTGCGGAGGTGAGGACGGTCGTGACCTGTTTCAGCACCCGTTCGCGCATCAGGCCCGCGACGCTCAGCGGGGCCACGCGAGCCTCCCGACCCATGCGTTCGCGCTCGGCGACATAGACAACATCAACATCGTTCAGGGCCGCCATCCGCTCTGCGACGTCAAAGACCTCTTTGACCGCGGCCTGGGCCTGCCGTTCCTCGTTGCTGGCCTCCTTGCCACCCAGGGCGCTAACCACCTTGCGGGACACGTCGCGAACCTGTTGGAACGCCCGCACAACAGGTGCATCCGGACCCGGAACCTGTTCCAGCGCCGCGGCATCCAGCGCTGTCCGCAGCACATCACCCAACTCAAGGAACTCAAGACCGAGGTCGTCGGACAGCCACGGCAGCGTCCGCTTGGCAATCCGCTCCACCTGTTGGGGCGACAGCTCTGCCGACGCCGCCCCCGTGACGCGGGCGACCAGCTCGTGGGCCTCGTCGATGATCACGTGGTCGTGCTCGGGCAATGCGGTGCCACCGTGCATGGCGTCGATCGCCAGGAGCGCGTGGTTCGTGACGACAAGATCGGCGGCCCGGGCAACCTCTCGCGACTTCTCCACAAAACAAACCTCGCCATGCGGACAGCGCTGGGCGCCGACACACTCCCGCACGGGCACCGACACCTGGGCCCAGGCCTTCGCGGTGTGGGTCGGGGCGTCATCGCGATCTGCCAGACCTTGCTCATCGGCCTGGGCCTCAGCCCATTCCCGCAGCGCCACGACCTCGGCACCAACCACTGAGTCCGCCGACTGCGCCGTCGCTCGCAGTGCCTCGACGACCTCCGTGGAACCCAGGAGCGTGTCCTGGTCGTCGGCCGCCTGATCGCGGACGCGAAGCAGACACGCGTAGTTCGACCGCCCCTTGAGAATGGCCGTCCGGGGCCGCCGACCCAACACTTTCTCCACAGCATCAAGGGCCCGCGGGATGTCGGTTTTGGCGAGCTGGGCCTGCAGAGCCAGGGTTGCCGTGGCAACGATGACCCGCTCTGACGCACCGGCCGCGCGCATCAGGGCCGGCGCCAGATAGCCCAGGGACTTGCCGGTGCCAGTGCCCGCTTGGACGAGCAGATGCTGTCCGCTGGCCAACGCCTCGGCCACCGCATCAGCCATTGCCACCTGGCCGGGTCGCTCGGTGCCGCCCAGTTCGGTGACAGCCTGGTGCAGAACCACGCGATGGTCAGGGGTTGAAGTCACCCGGCAACCTTAGCCAACTGGCACCAGAGCAGGTTTCTCCTTGTTTCTCGGGATATTTCGAGGGTTCGCGAACCTGGGCGTACGCCCGATGGGAGGATGCGCTCATCGACGAACCTGAGGAGTCAACGATGACGATTCTGACCGGGACCGACCGCAGCTTGGCCCAGACCATCAGCCCTGACGAAGGTCGCCTGACCGTGCATTGCGCCGACCGCCCGGGTGTCGTGGCGGCCATCGCGACCTTCCTCGCGGAACGCTCTGCCAACATCATCGAATCGGATCAGACCACCACTGACCCTGACGGTGGGCCGATCTTTCTCCGTGTCGTCTTCCGCAAGCCTGACCTGACTGCGGTGATCGACCAGGTACGCGAGGAGTTCGCCAGCACGGTGGTCGCTGCCTTCGAGATCGACGAATGGCAGATCACCCAGGCAGCCCTGCCGAAACGGGTCGCCGTGATGGTGTCGAAGTACGACCATTGCCTGATGGAACTGTTGTGGCGCTGGCGACGAGGCGAGCTCGCGGTCAACACCGGGCTGGTGATCTCCAATCACGCCGATCTCGGCCCTGCAGTCCGGTCGTTCGGCTTGCCGTTCGTGCACATTCCCGTCACCAAACAGAACAAGGAAGCGGCCGAGGCCGAACAGGTCCGTCTGCTGCGGGACAACTTCGACGTTGTCGTGATGGCCCGCTATATGCAGATCCTGTCGAACGAATTCCTGCGTGATGTCGGCTGCCCGGTCATCAACATCCATCACTCGTTCCTGCCCGCGTTCATCGGCGCGTCACCGTACGCCCAAGCCCA
>JAUNUL010000142.1 GCA_030538175.1 Propionibacteriaceae bacterium
CCCGATCTTGACTTCCACTGTTCCTCATGATGGCGGTGGAACGGCGTCCCCTCCTGTTGGTGGTGGACCGGTGTCCGTTCGTGCGGGATCCACCGTGCCACAGCCAACCCCGCGAACCGGAATCTGTTCGCCGTCGGCGCAGCGCTGGCTGGTGGATTCCTGCCGGCACCGGTTGTGCCCGATGTATCGATGGAACCCGCGTCAGCCGGCGTACGCTTCCTGCTCCTCAGGAGTGGCGCGTCGCAGAACCAGACGTGTCCACGCACCCAGATAAATGCGTTCATCCCCCGACAGTTCACGACGACGCCCAGGCGGAATCGGGATGGACGGCATCGGGGCGGAGGCCTCGGCGACGAACGTGCCGTTGGCAGAATCCAGATCCTCGATGAACCAGCGGGTTCCGTCAGTGGTCAATTGAGCCTGTCGCCGACTGATGCCTGAATCGGGCTCACAGTCGATATCCGGATGGATGTCGCGGCTGCGCGATGGCCGGCCGATAAGCAAGGAACGCTTGCGCAGCGGCACAATCTCGGGCAGACCCGCTGACGGCATGGGGTCAGGGCTGTCCTGCAGAGCGAACCACTCCGGATCGACCCACACCTCCAGCACCCAATCGAACGTGTCGCTTTCCTGTCCGAGGTCACCCACGTCACCGACGGCGCGATCCATTGGACCCGCCGCCGGAACCGCCGGGGTGGGGCGGGAAGGGGTGGGCGCGTCGATGTCCAGGGAGATCCCCGAACCAGCCGCCTCAGGCGTAGCCAGCGCCGCAGCTGAGGCGGATGGGGCCTCGGGAGCGGGTGGGGCAGGGGTGTGGTCGGGTGTCATGCTGGCTTCAGCGGACGTCATGTCCGCAGGCATCGCTGAGGGCTCGGGGGCCCCGGGCAGCGGGCTGTCCAGGTCCAGCACCGAGGGTTCCGGTGGCCGCGGCATCGTGCCGGTGGTGTAGTCATAGCCACACGCTTCGCAGAACAGGGCACCCGGTGCGTTCATCACCGCGCAATTGGGGCAGACCACACCGAGGGGTTTCGGCGCACCCTCCGCGGAGGACGCTGGGCCAGCCGCCGGGGCTCCACTGCCGGAGTCGATGGGCGTGCCGCAGGTGTCGCAATAGTCGGTGGACTCGCTGGGGTGCCCGTTCGGGCAGGTGACAGCTGCCATGGTCAGCCTCGGATCCTGGTGGTCTTGGTGGACGCGGTATCGAGGGCCATCTCGTCAGCCTTGTCGACGGCCTTCTTCAATCTGACCGTACCCGTCTCGACGTCCTGCACGTCGACAACCTTCCGCAACTTGGCCGTGGCTTCATCATTGCCCGTCTCGGCCGCCAGCTGGACCGCCCGACCGAGCTTGGTCGTTGCGGTCGCATCGTCACCCGCCGCCTTGGCGGCGAGGCCCTGCTGGATGGCCTCGGCCAGCTCGGTCTGGCCCGTGTAGTGCGCGACCGCCGGATTGATGCGGGTCGTGAGCGTGTCATCGGAGGACCACTTGGCCTTGACCAGGCCCTGGGTCACCACGTCTTCCCGCACCGAGAGCTGAACGCGTGCGGCGAGCTGCTCCTGACCGACCGCCTTGGCCGGCAGCCGGATGGCCACGTGATAGTCGCGCGACTCATCCCCCCAGGCACCCGTCGGATAGCCACGGGTCAGCGGGTTGACCTGACGGGACCGCTGCGTGAGGTCCTCCACGGTGGGGGAGACCTGGCGTACGAACATGACCTGGGCGCCCTGGGGTGCCCACACCCGCAGCTCGGCCTCGGCAACGCCACGGCCCATCGACTTCTGCATCAGCTCGGCGAACACCGCGCCCATCTGGGCGGGGTGGGGAATGATGTCGACTGTGCCGAGGAGGGCCTGGGCGACCCGCCGGATCTCTGAGACCTTCCAGTCGACACCGATGCCGCGACAGTCGCACTGGAACTGGCCGATTGCAGCCTGGATGGCCGCATCGAGCTGTTGGGGGGTCTCGTTGTGATTCTCGCCATCGGTGAGCAGGATCGCGTGGCGCTGGGTGAGGCCCGGGATCGAGTTGAACAGGGCGCGGGTCAGATTCAGCCAGGAACCAATCGCCGTGCCGCCGTCGGAGTGGAACGAGCGGATCGCCTGGGCGGCCTGGAAGCGGGTCGCGGAGTCCATCCGAACCATGCCCTGGCCGCCGCGGGTCACGGGATAGGCCAGATACGCTTGGTGGTTGCCCGCCACGACTGAGAACCAGGTCCCGTCGACGATGTGGTCAAGGGCGACGATCGCGGCCTTCTTGGCCGCTTCCATGTTTGTCTCGCCCATCGAACCCGAGGTGTCGACGATGATGATCTCGCCGGCGTCACCGCCGCTCTGGCCGGCGGTCCCGGCCCCTGCACACGTGACGGTGACGATCGCGTTGACATCGGTGCCGCCGTCGGGGAGGAACTCGTTCTGATAAACGGCCGAGGTGAAATCTGCCATGGTCTTCGTTGCTCTCCCTGCTTCAGTGTTCGGTGCGTGCTGCCGGCGACCCCTCGGGCGATGGCCCGGGACTCAACCGCGACTGCTCAGGCGTGGATTCCCGTTGGGGAATGTCCGCTGCCGCCGACGTGACCCCATCGATAGTCGGAGGTGCCGTCGGCTGCTCCGCCCCCGACGGGTGATCGGGATCGGTTGCCGTGCGTACGGGGACAGTATGCACCGTCGGGGTTGAGTCACCCGGTTCGATCGGGGTCTCCAATGGTGCCGGGAGGTGCCCCGGAAAGTCATCCAGTGGACCGAAGCGGGCCAAGGCCACCGTGATGTTGTCCTTGCCACCCTGGGCATTTGCCCACCGGACGAGCTCTTTTGCCAACAGCGTCGGATCGGTCGTGGCCGGGTTGGCGACCAAAATCTCCGCGAATACCCGCTCCAGATCGTCGGGATCCGACGCGTAATTCCACAGGCCATCGGTGCACACCAGGAGCCATCCATCGCCCGGGCGCTGCAGATGTCCGGTCGTCGGCACCACATCCGGAGCGTCCAACCCGAGCCACCGCGTGATCGCATGCGACCCCGGACCAGTCTCGGCCTCCTCCCGGGACACCCCTGCCGACATCCGCAGCTGGGCCATGGAGTCATCGACGCTGAGCTGGCGCGAGGCCCCGGTATCAGCCATCCAATAGACCCGGGAGTCACCGATGTTGCCCCACACGATCAGATCACCGTCGACCTCGGCGGCTGCGATCGTGCACGATGGTGCGTTGGTGCTGGAGGGATCGGTGCCCGCGACCACCGCATCATTGGCGGCCTGCACGGCAGCCACAAAGGTCGACTGCAACGCCTGTGCATGGGACTCGGGGATCGCCATCCCCACAGGATGTTGGGCCACCAGCACCCCGCGCGCAGCGCGGGCGGCTGCCAGGGAGGCCAGGTGGGAATCATCCGCCGAGGAGACCCCATCACAGACCACGAGAACGGCATGACTGCCCGGCACGGGCTCGGCGGACAAGGCCATCGCGTCCTCGTTGCGGTGGTGCCGAAGACCTCGATCGCAGACTCCACCGACCCAACCGGCAGGACTCTCCATGAAATGGTCCCGCTCCGACGGGGCCTTGGCACCGCACTGCTCGCAATAGCCGTCGGCGTCAATGCCCCCGCCACACTCGATACACGACCGCACCGGGGCCGTGCTGGTGTCCTGCCCGCCCCCGGCGTGCACGACCTGGGACACCGGCAGTTCGTTGGTCACGACATCCGCCGGTCGTGCATGGGTCGGGGCCAGCTGAGCGCCACATCCCTCACAGAAGGCTTCCCAAGCGGCCACCTCGTCACCGCAGGACGGGCACCGGACCGGGGCCAAGGCTTCCGGGTCGGCCTGAGGTGCCTGAGTGTCCGGCGTGGCGAGGGCGGGCGCCATCTGGGCTTGCTCGCCGGAATCGAATGGGTCGGTCACAGCAGACTCCACTTCCTCAGTCGGTTGGCACGGTCGATCAGTTCCACTCGGGACTCGGGTTGGTGCTGGGCCAGAGCGCGATACGCCGCTGCCAGCGCTCTGCGGAGCTCGTCCTCTGTGGCGGGATGGTCCCCGATCTGGGTGTTGCGTCGAGGACCGTGGGCGCGCACTTCGCCCAACGCGCGTTCCAGGATCTGGACCTTGAATTCGTCAGCCTGGGAGGGATCCATCCGGACACTCTGCAGGGATCGCATCGCTTCATCGAGCTCGGTCAACCCGGCGCCCAACGTGAGCAGGTGCCTGGCCCGCAACCGTCGGGACTCCGCGTACCCGCGGGAGGTCTCCGGGACCCGGTCCAGCGCGGACACCGCACCGTTGAGGTCGCGCTTGTCCGCCCGGATGCGGGCCAACCCGAACGCGGCAGGGGAGACATAGTTGGCGTCGGTCGCGACGCAGGTGGCATAGAGCGCTTCAGCGATGCCGGGCTCCCCGCCATGTTCGCAGGCCAGCGCCAGCGCCAGCTTGGGAGCCAGCTCACCCGGAACCTGGCCATAGACGGCGTTGAAGGCGGCCTGTGCGCCCGACCAGTCGCGACCCTGCAGTGCGGCGAGGCCCTGGACCCAGACCGCACGCCACTCCCAAGGGTCTTCGGTGAGCATTGTCGTGGCCAACTCGTCGATTGCCTTGGTCTGGTCGCCGATCTCGAGCAGCGCCCAGCACATGGCGAGGGCTACCTCCGGCGTCCGGGCCGGCGCACCGCCCAGCACCCGCAACCGCTCCCGGGGGTCATCCACCGAGACATTGCTCAACCAACCGTGCTGCTGGTCGTGGGTATCCGGTCGCAACCGGGGCAGACTGTCCCAACCCAGGATGCTGCCCACCGCAGACGGCGCCTCGAACAGCACCGACGCCGCAGAGGTGAGGGCCGTGCCGCGGGTGCGTCGCGCCACGGTCTCCCGCAGGACACCCAGCAGCTGGACGCGCAGCTCATCGGCGGTCGTGAAGCGGTCGGCGGGGTCGGGGGCGCAGCAGCGCTGGAGGAGCCGATAGAAGGAGTCGTTCTCTTGGAACAAGGGGGTTCGTTCGACCGGTGGGAACGTAAATTCGTAGGTCGTTTGATAGCCCCGGAATTCAGCACAGAGCACCATGAGGGTGCGCCCGATCGTGAAAATATCCGACTGGGCTGACACCCCTTGGGTGGCGACCTCAGGGGCTTGATAGCCGACCGTGCCGTAGATGGCGGAATCATGGTCATCGACTCGGCGCACGCCGCCCAGATCGATCAGTTTCAATCCATCGCTCACCTGGATCACATTGTCCGGTTTGAAATCGCAATAGATGAGGCCCTGATCGTGCAGGTACTGGAAAGCGGGCAGCACTTCGACAAGATAGGCGATCGCCTGATCCACCGGCAGGGGGTCGTATTCGCCACCATTCTTGGCCATCCGATCCTGCAACAGTTGCTTCAGGGAACGGCCACCGACGAATTCCATGACGATATAGCCCGAACCATCATGGCTGACGAAGTTGTGGATCTCGACAATGAGCGGGTGAGTCACCTGGGCCAGGAACTGCTGCTCCGCGATCGCCGCCGCGTTGGCATCGGCATCACCGGAGTTGAGCAGGCCCTTCAGCACCACCCAACGCCGCGAGACGTTCAGGTCCCGCGCCAGATAGATCCAGCCCAGACCACCGTGCGCGAGACAGCCGGCCACCTCGTATTGGCCGGCCACCACATCACCCGCGCTCAGCTTCGGATCGAAAGAGAACGGGTTGCGACACTTTGCACAAAAGCCTGTCGTGCGACCCGGGGACCCCTGCCGGGTGCGTCCCACTGGTGCACCGCAACTGGGGCACTGGCGCTTGTGCTCCGGCACCACCGGATTGCGGAGGATCGCCTGGGCCGGGTCGACCGCGGGTGCCGGTGGCACCCTGGTCAGGCCTGCGCCGATACGGGCACCGCGCATGCGTTGGGCAGCATTCGTCGAGCGTCGGTTCGTCCCGCGTCCAGGGACCAGCGCGCTGCCCAAGGTGGCCGATCTCAGCCTGGTCGACGTGGTCGTCAACGCGGGAAGCCCGGTCTCGGCGTCCTCGGCGGGCGGTGCGGCATCCGGCGGTGAACCACAGATGTCGCAGTAGCCATCGCGGATCTCACCCCCGCATCCCGGCATCGGACAGCGTCCGGTCGCCGCGGCCGGGCGTGCCCCCGGTACTGATTGCAGGTGGCCTGCCGCCGGCTTGGTGGCGCTCGCCGCCGCACGGGCAGGGGTTCCTGGCGCCGGGAGGCTGCTGGCAGGCATCCCGCACACATCGCAATAGCCGTCGGCGATCGTTCCGGCGCACCCGGGCTGTGCACACTTCACCGCGGCTGCTCCTTCGGCTCCTTGGGTTGGGTGGCCAACCACTGGACGAACACTTCGAAGGCCTCCACCAATTCGGTGGCCAGCGGCACCGGTGAGGGTTCACGGGTGAGGATGTCGGTGGTCAACGCATCCAGCGCGGTCAGATCCTGGTCATCGCCGAAGCCGAGCTGCACCGCTCGGGTGCGCTGCCCGGCCAATCTGGCCACCAGATCCTGATGTTGCTGCAAGGCCTGGGTATACGCATCCTGGACCACCTGCATCGCCCGGCCGACCCGATGGAGCTTCTCCAAATAGGCCTCGAGCTCGGTGCGGGTGTTCGGCACCGGCCCGAGCGCCTCCGGGTCCGGGACCGCATAGCGCGGGGCCGGGACGACCCGGCGTACGCACTGGGCCACGAGCTGTGCCATCGCGGCCTGTCGGGATTCCAGATCGCTGCGCAGTTCTCGGGCCTTCTCGACCAGGCCCCTGGCCTCCCGACGCTCGACCCCCCCCACGATCAGATCGCGCTCGAACCGTGCGGCCTCGATCTCTGCCGGGCCGATAAGCCCGCCGATGTCACCGCCGCGATCCAGGCGTTCGACCATGCCGGCCACGCGGGTCGACAAGTCGGCGAGTTTCGCTTCGGGTGCTGCACGCAATGCCGGTGGCTCCAGCGCGACCTGATCGCGGATCCGCTCCACCTGTGCCCGCAATTCACGCAACCGCGCGGTGACCTGGTCGGCATCTGGATCCAACGCCAGCCGGGTCCGCAGTTGCGCAGCCATCGCATCCGACAACCGGCAGGCCTCTGGTAGTGACACCGATAATCCGCTGACGTCGCTGCCCAGACCTTCCGGCACGTCCTTCTCGGCCCGCCCGGCCAGCAAGGAAGGGTCGAGGGTCGCATCCAGCCGCCCCCAGATCAAGGCGGCCATGCGCTCCCGCTCCGTCAGACCCACCCGCCCGGAATCCCAGGTGGCCAACAGCAGATCCAACCGATCCTTCACGGCCTTCCACAGGGCCAGCGACAGCATCATGTCCTTGGTC
>JAUNUL010000143.1 GCA_030538175.1 Propionibacteriaceae bacterium
CTGCCACGGATAGCGGAAGGCGTTGCCGCCCCACGCCTTGATCGCGCCCCAGACTCCGAGCACGATCGAACCGATCGAGCCGATGAAGACCATGGGCACACCGATCACGGCGCCGACGACGGTCAGGTTGAGGATCCAGCCGATCAGGGTGATCAGCCACATGGTGATGTTGAAGTTGAAGGCCCCAGCGGCGGCGTTGCGCACGAACTGCGAGCTGTCCTTCTTGAACAGCCACACGAGCAGCGGGCCGACGATGGTCAGCCAGCCGACGGAGACGATCGCAGCGATCGCGGCGGACAGGTGGGCAATCATGGCCCAGAGGCGGTCATCGGAGCTGTTGGCACGGGCGTACTGGTTGTTCATGGGTCAATGATCCCCCGCCGAGGGCCGCCAAGGGGGCTGCCCAAGGGAGCAGTCAGGGTCCGGTCCGGGCCTCGACAGGGGCAGGCAGGGCCGACTTCGAACGGGCCGCCCGCAGCCCGTTGAGGATCACGATGACCTCTGCGACCTCGTGCACGAGCACGACCCCCGCCAGCCCGAGCACTCCGGTGATGGCCAGCGGCACCAGCACGACGATGATCAGCACCGACAGCACGATGTTCTGGTTGATGATGCGGCTCCCCCGCCGCGCATGCGCGAGCGCCTGGGGCAACAACCGCAGGTCGTGGCCGGTGAACGCGATATCCGCGGACTCGATCGCCGCATCCGAGCCGGTGACGCCCAAGGCGATGCCGACGTCGGCCGACGCCAGGGCGGGGGCATCGTTGATGCCGTCGCCGATCATGGCGACCGGGCCTGCCCCGGCGAGGGCACGGACTGCCCCGGCCTTGTCCTCGGGGCGCAGCTCGGCACGGACATCCGCAATCCCGGCCTGCTCGGCCAGCGCGAGGGCAGTCCGGTCGTTGTCACCGGTCAGCATCGTGACGGGTACGCCCCAGCGGTCCAGCATTGCCACGACCTCCGGGACCTCCGGGCGCAGTTCGTCGCGTACTCCGATCGCGCCCACCACTGACCCTTCACCCGAGACCACCACCACCGACATCCCCGCCGCCTCGGCCCGCGCGATGTCGGCGGACAGCGGACCTGGATCGAGCCAGCGTGGGCTGCCGACCCGGATGGGTACGCCGGCCACGACCCCACTCACCCCGTGTCCTGCGGTCTCAGTCACCTCCGCGGCCAGGCGTGTCGTGCCCCCGGGTTCTGCCGCGGAGGCGGTCACGATCGCCCGCGCAAGCGGGTGGGTGCTGTGAGCCTCGAGCGCCCCGGCCAGCGCCAGCACCTCGGCCCTCGGCACCCCATCCGCTGTGAGCACCTCGACAACGCTCGGTTCGTTGCGGGTGAGGGTGCCGGTCTTGTCGACCGCCACCCGGCGGATCGTGCCGAACCTCTCGAAGGCCGCGCCCGACTTGATCACCACACCGAACCTGGTCGCCGCACCGATCGCGGAGACGACGGTCTCCGGCACGGAGATGGCCAGCGCACACGGCGATGCAGCGACCAGCACGATCAGCGCTCGGGTGATCCAGGTGCCGGGGTCACCCAGCAGGGACCCGATGACGCCGACCAGCAGCGCCAGGATCAGAACACCGGGGACGAGCGGGCGGGCCAGCCGGTCCGCGAGCCGGGCACGATCGCCCTTCTCCGTTTGGGCTTGTTCCACCAACCGCACGATCGTGGTCAAGGAGTTGTCCGTGCCCGGTGCGGTCGCCTCGATCTCCAGGGCGCCGGAGGTGTTGATCGACCCGGCGGATACCTGGTCACCCACCGCGACCGCGACCGGGATCGACTCACCGGTGATGGCCGAGGTGTCCAAGCTGCTTGCGCCGCTGCGGATGAAGCCGTCGGTGGCCGCCCGCTCCCCCGGCCGCACGAGGACGAGATCGCCACGCCGCAACTCCGCGACCGGCACCTCGACGGCCGCGCCTGCACGCCGCACGGTCGCTGTCTCCGGCACAAGGGTGAGCAGACTCCGCAGACCTGCGCGCGCCCTGTCCATGGCCCGGTCCTCGAGCGCTTCGGCGATCGAATAGAGGAACGCGAGGGCCGCGGCCTCCTCGACGTATCCGAGGATCACCGCACCGACGGCACTGATGGTCATCAATAGGGAAATGCCGAGTCGCCGATGGCGGACCAGCATCCGCAGTGCGCCCGGCACGAACGTCGAAGCGCCCAGCAGCAGCGCTATCCAGAACAGGACCTGGGCGACGATGTCAGCGGCACCGGAGCCGAGCCAGCCGATGAGCAATCCTGCGCCGAGGGCAACCCCGGAGCTGACCGGGATCATGACTTGGCGATCCTGCCACCAGGGCCGCGGCGCCTCGTGGTCATCCCCGGTGGGTGCGGGGGCGGCGCAGCCACAGGCGCTGACCTGCTCGGGAACGTTCACCTCGGGAACGCTCGGCTCTGGCAACTCCTGCAGGGGCACGGTGTCCGGCGTACCGCTGTGGCCGTTCATGCCCCTACGCTCCCGCACAGCCGTCGACGCAGCACGCGGGATCAATGCAGGGAGACTGTTCATCAACGGCCAGCGTGACATCGAGAAGGGCGCTCAGCGCCTGGGTGAGATGGGGATCAGCAACCGCATACCGCGTCTGACGCCCCTGCGGCTCCCCCACCACGATGCCGCAGTCACGCAGGCAGGCGAGATGATTGGAGACGTTGGACCGGGTCAGGTCCAGTTCGCGGGCCAGTTCCGCCGGGTACGCCGGCCGGTCCAGCAGGATCAACAGGATGCGGGACCGCGTTGGATCGGCCATCGCGCGGCCGAGCCGGTTCATGACATCCAAGCGAGAGGCAATGGTCAGCACGCGCTGAACAATACAGCACCGGCTGAACTGTGGAGTCGATGGTTCAGGCGCTCACTTATCGAGCATCGTGTTCCAGCGCTGAGGCCCGTGCTTGGCCCGGGCGAGCAGCCACAGGCGATGCAGCGACACGACCACAGCCACCCACGCGATCCCGATCAGCCACCCCACGATCACATCGGTCAGCCAGTGATGCCCCAGATAGACCCGGCTGAGCCCCATCGTCACGGCATAGATCGACAACAGGATGAGCCAGACCACGCGCGTGCCCCGCGTCCGGAACCAATGCACAAGCAGGTACGCCACAATCCCCGCGACCACGGTGGCGATCAGGGTGTGGCCACTGGGAAAGCTCGGGGAGCTTTCATAGGGCGGGATGGCTTCGGCAAGCGGCGGACGCGTGCGTCCCACGAGTTCCTTGCCCAAGAGCGTCAACAACAAGGCTCCGGCACTGGCTATCGCAGCGAGCACCAGGGGCGTTCGGCTGCGCCACCGCCAGCAGAGGAACAACACGACCAAGCCGACGATGATCGGCTGCAGCACCGGGCCACCGGTGTTCGAATAGAACGCGACCACGGCATTCAGATCTGGCGTCCGCACGCGGAGAATCCAGTCCAGCAGCGGTCTGTCGATCAACGCGATTCCATCGGCATCGGCCACCGCCTCATAGACCTCACCGGCGACCTTGGTCGTGCCGACGACGAGACCCATGGCCACGACGAGCGTGATCGCCAGGAACGTGTTCGCCTGGGACCAGCGCTGCGTGCGCTCGATCAACGACACGAGCGCCCGCCCTAGTGCACTTGTCCAGCGGACAATACGATGATCGTCGATGTGCCGAGTCGGCGCGGGATCCATGTGCTTCACTCTTCCACGATCATCCCCGCCACCGAAGAAGGAGCCGCCACATGACGACCGACCCCGACACCCCCTATTTCCTCGAGGGTCCTTGGTATGTGGTGACCTATCTGGACGCCGAGGAGTTCCCGACAGTCGTTCACCTTGCTCAGGATCAGCCGATGGCACAGATGGGATCGGCCTTCGACGCGACGTTCGCGGAGCTCTTTCCTTTCCTTGGTACGCAGGGTTTGCGCCCGATCGGTCCGGCCTTCTCGCTGCACCATCGGATGCCGACCGAAACGGCGGACTTCGA
This sequence comes from Propionibacteriaceae bacterium, assembly GCA_030538175.1. Classification (GTDB taxonomy): domain Bacteria; phylum Actinomycetota; class Actinomycetes; order Propionibacteriales; family Propionibacteriaceae; genus Enemella. Next base: position 3,958 of record JAUNUL010000143.1, read on the forward strand.
GATCGGCATTCCGGTCGACAAGCCGCTCGCGGAGGCCCATGAGACAGCATCCGGGGTCAGCCTCATCCCGTCGACGTTGCCTGCCGGAAAGGTCGCTGTCCTTTCCCATATCGGCGACTATGACGGGTTGGCCGATGCCTGGGAGACGTTCCTCAACGAGATCGGCGAAGCTGGCCACCGGCCAACGCTGCCGTTCTGGGAGGTCTATGTGAGCGAGCCGCGACCCGATGCCGATCCGGCCACCTTGCGGACGGACTTGGTGGTGCGCCTGCTGCCGGAGGGCGACGAGCAGGCCTAGACGGTCCAGCGCTTCCGGAGCACAGATCCCTTGTTGTCATCGCCGTGTCTGTGTTATGGAAATCTGCGCGTCGGGGACGGATCTCTGAAACGCTCGATCTGTCCCCGGCACGGCCCGCCACTGGACCGCAGCAGCGTTCTGTGCGGCCCAGACCGGTATCCGTGCCCCGTATGAATGGATGCCGATGACGCAGCAACTCGCCCCCCGCACCTCCAGTCAGGCCCCCAGCGCCGACCCGTCCCCAGCACGACCCACCCATCCGGGTGCACACATCGCTGACCCGGGGGCCCTCGGTACCGCTGCGTTCGCGCTGACCACGTTCGTGCTCAGCATCTTCAACGCCGGGCTGCTGCCGGTCACGCTCGAACCTGTGGTGTTCGGCCTCGCCCTGTTCTATGGCGGTGCCGTGCAGTTGATCGCAGGCGTGTTCGAGTTTCTGAAGGGAGCCACCTTCGGCGCTTTGGCGTTCGCCTCCTATGGCGGGTTCTGGATGTCGTTCTGGTACTACGTGACCTTTGTCTCCCCCACCCTGCCCAAGGAGTCGGCTCACCTGGCGACCGGTGTGTTCCTGCTCGCCTGGACCATCTTCACGAGCTTCATGCTGATCGCCTCGTCGAAGGTCCACCGCGCGATGTTCCTGCTGTTCGGGTTGCTGTTCATCACCTTCGTTCTGCTCACGATCGGTGCTCTCGGGGGCGTTGTCCTGGCCACCCGGATCGGCGGATTCTTCGGTCTGGTGACGGCCCTGGTGGCGTGGTATCTGTCCGCGGCCTCCGTGATCTCCTCAACGTTCGGCCGCGACGTCCTCCCGCTGGGCAAGTTCTAGAATCCGACATCGGGTCGGACGGTTCCCCTCATCCGGCTGCAATCGGATAGCTTGTGGCCCACCCCCAAGCCACCGACGCTGATGGATGGAAGGATCCTTGCGATGAAGAAGTCGCCTGCCCGCGGAATTGCCGCGTTGGTCGTGACCGCTGCCCTGGCCCTGGCGGGCTGTTCCAGCGGTGGCACGACCACCCAGCCGTCGGGTGGAGGTGACGGGGGTGGCGCCGCCAAGGAATATCGCGTCGGTGTGACCCAGATCCTCGCCCACCAGTCCCTCGACGCCGCCCGCGAAGGCTTCAAGGAAGCTCTCGCCGACGCCGGCCTCAAGGTCACCTATGACGAGAACAACGCTCAGGGTGAGCAGGCGACCGCGACCGCCATCGCCCAGAAGTTCAACACCGGCAACGTCGATCTGGTGCTCGCCATTGCGACTCCGACGGCTCAGGCTTCGGCCCAGGTGATCACCAACAAGCCGATCCTGTTCACCGCGGTCACCGACCCGGTGGCTGCCAAGCTCGTCGCCAGCACCGACAAGCCGGGCGCGAACGTGACCGGGACGACCGACATGAACCCGGTGGCTGACCAGATCGCCCTGGTCAAGAAGCTCAAGCCCGAGGCTAAGACGGTCGGGGTGATCTATAGCTCCGGTGAGGTCAACTCCGAGGTGCAGGTCGAGCTGGCCAAGGAAGCGGCCAAGGCTGAGGGCTTGGAACTGGTCGAGAAGACGATCACCAACACCGGTGAAGTGGCCCAGGCTGCGGCGTCGCTCGACGTTGATGCGATCTATGTGCCGACCGACAACAACGTGGTCACTGGCCTCGCTGCGGTCGTCCAGGTCACGGAGCAGAAGAAGATCCCCTTGGTCGTCGGCGAGGGTGACTCGGTGCGCGCTGGCGGCATCATCACCACCGGCATCGACTATCGCCAGCTCGGCTACCAGACCGGCGAGATGGCCGTGCGCATCCTGAAGGACGGCGCCGACCCGGCCACTATGCCGGTCGAGGCCCAGAAGGAATACACGACCTTCGTCAACAAGAAGGCCGCCGAGCGGATGGGCGTGACCATTCCCGAGGATCTGCTGACCGGGGCGACTGACGTCTCCTCATGATCCAGACCTTCCTCAACCAGGGTCTGGCCGCGGCTGACCTTGGGCTGATCTTCGGGATCATGGCGTTGGGCGTCTATCTGACGTTCCGCGTCCTGAACTTCCCCGACCTCACCGTCGACGGCAGCTTCACCACTGGAGCTGCCGTCGCGGCGTCGGCGATCATCGCCGGGGTGAACCCGTGGTTCGCGACGGCCATGGCTTTCGTCGCCGGTGGCCTCGCCGGCCTGATCACGGGTCTGCTGCACACCAAGGGGCAGATCAACCCCTTGCTGGCCGGCATCCTCACCCAGATCGCGCTCTATTCGATCAACCTGCGAATCATGGGGCGCGCGAATCTGCCGCTGCTGCGCACCGACACAACCCTGTCAGGTGTCAGGGATGCCGGGCTGTTCGGCACATGGGCGTCGGTGGGCATCTTTGTCGGCGTGGTCGTCATCGTGTTGATCATCGTCAACTGGTTCCTCTCGACGGACACCGGTCTGGCGATGCAGGCCACCGGTGACAACGAGGCGATGATCCGCGCCCAGGGCGTCTCGACCGACGTCATGAAGATCCTCGGCCTGGTGATCAGCAACGCGCTCGTCGGTGTCGCGGGCGCGATCATGGCGCAATATCAGGGGTACGCCGACATCGGCATGGGCATCGGCCTCATCGTCGCGGGCCTGGCGTCGGTGATCCTCGGCCAGGCTGTGCTGCCGAGCCGACACTTCGCCGTCGCCACCGCCGCAGTGGTGCTCGGTTCGGTCATCTATCGCGAGGTCATCCAGCTGGCACTGTCGGTGGGTTTCGATCCCAACGACATGAAGCTCATCTCCGCGGTGCTGGTGGTGCTGGCCCTTCTGCTGCCACGCCTCACGATCTTCAAACGGATGAAGGCACGGCGCCGGCAACGCCAGATGGAGGCTGCGGCCAGGCAGTCCGCCGCCTCCGATCCCTCAACCGCTCCCGTCGGAAGGTGACCGCTCATGCTTGAAGTCCGCGACGTCAGCAAGGTGTTCTTCCTCCACACCCCGAACGAACGAGTGGCGC
>JAUNUL010000144.1 GCA_030538175.1 Propionibacteriaceae bacterium
GACGACGACGCGAGGAACGAGGAGCGACCGATCGCGGCGCGGTAGCGCCGCAGACAACCTAGTCGCAGTTGTCGCAGATGCCAGTGGACGGCAGCTCGACGAAGCAACTGGGGCACACGGGCCGGCGCCGTTCCTCGGGCTTGACGGTCCGCTTGGTCGGCGTACGATCCGCTCGCTCCGCTGCCGCGGCCGCCCGCGATCGGGACCGGGGGGACCGGGTCGCGGTCTTGCGAGCCCCCGGCATCTTCGCCCCATAGGCCTCATAGACCCCCATCCGGGCCACCGCATCGACCTTGCTGTCGGGATCCTCAACCAACAGGGTCAACAGCGGTTTGCCGGCCTCGGCGCAGCGGCGGGCGACCTCGGTGATGACATCATCCAACCAAGCCGCCAACGGCATATCGGTGAGGATCCCGGCTCGGCGCTGCACTTCAGCGCCCAGATCGCCATACTCGATCGTCCGGCCATAACGACCGGCGACTTCGCTGAGGATCTCGGTGGCCCTCAGATTCCACTCTCGTTCGGCTTCCGCGACACTCACGGGGCGATGATCGGTTGCTTGCCAAATGCCCTCTGCCACGTGTGTCCCTCTCCTGGTTCGTGAGCCGCTTCCAGCGTAAACCCCTCACCAGGAGAATCCGTCATCCGGGCAGGCGCATCAGCATGATCACGTGGCGATAATCCAGCAGCTGCTCACCGTCGATCTCCGGCAGACCGGTGATCAAACACGGCTTGCCGGGGGCAGTGAACGAGAAGTGCGCGAACGGCGCGTCGAGGACCGACAACGCATCCAGCAGATAGGTCGGGTTGAAACCGGCCGCCGTGATCGCGGGTTCACCACCGGCGATGTTCTCCACGATCGCCGAGATGGCCTCCGATGCCTGAGCCTGGTCACCCGTGGCGGCCTCGAGCACGACCGAATCCTCGGCGATCATCATCCGCAGCGAGGTGTTGCGCTCGGCGACCAACGCCACACGCTTGGCGGCTGCGATCAGCTCCGCGGTATCCGCACGGACGGTCAGCGCGGGCTGGATGTTCATCAGGTGCCGGACCTTGGGGAAGTCACCGTCGAGCAGACGGGTGGTGGTCTCCCGGATGCCACCGGTGCCGCTGCCGGAAAAACCGATCAGGCCATCCCCACCAGCACCGGAGCCGGCAAGCGACACCATGACCGCCTCCCCGGACGTCATCGACTTGGCCGTATCGGCAAGCACCTTCGCCGGGACCAGGGCGGCACCATTCGCCTGCGGGGAGTCCGGCTGCCACGTCAGTTCCTTCAGCGCCATCCGATAGCGGTCGGTGGCCAGCAGCGAGATCGTGTCCCCGTCGATCTCCATGCGTACGCCGGTGAACACCGGCAACAGCTCATCGCGACCGGCCGCCACGACGACCTGGCCGACCGCCGAGGCGAAGTCGACCGAGGGGATCCGCCCGGCGGACTCGGGCATCGTCGGCAGCGCCGGGTATTCCGCCACCGGCAGGGTCTGCAATGTAAACCGGGCGGAACCGCACACCAACTCCATGCGGCTCTCGTCAGCGGAGATGTCGACCGGCTTGTTGGGCAGTGACCGCGAGATATCGGCCAACAACCGACCTGAGACCAGCACCTCGCCCTCATCGGCGACCTCGGCCCGCACGCTGATCTGGGCGGAGGTTTCATAGTCGAAGCTCGACAGGACCACACCGCTGGAGTCGGCCCGGATCAACAGGCCGGCGAGGATCGGGACGCTCGGACGGTTGGGCAGGCTGCGCGCGGCCCACGCCACCGCATCGGCCAACACGTCACGCTCGAGGCGGATCTTCACCATTCCTCCTTGACGGTCTTCGATCAGGCGAACCAGCGGTCCGCGCACAACAAGCAAACAACAAGACTGCGACACCACGAGGGCGCTCGAATCATACCCGCCTCCACGCCGCAGCGCAGAGGCCCCGGGGATCAGCACCCATCCACAGATTGTGCGGTCGGTTGACTTCTGATCTCTTTTGAAATTTGTAATTCAGTATTGGTCATAGCACCTGGGGAAGATGTGGACAACCCGGTGTTCCCCGTCGTCAGCCGCCGATTGCGGCGGTGGGCGATCGTGTGGATGGCAGCGAACTACACGGGGAGGATTTGCGGATAGCCACTGGATGGGTCCGAGGAGGTGCACAGGGCAGGAGGACAAATTGGGGATGAGGTGAGGAATCTTCCACAACTTTTCCACACCTGTGCACAGGTCAGGAATCACAGACCCGGCCTCTGAGGGAGGCGCATTATATGTTTAAACCCATGATTTCTGGGGGGAGTTGCAGCTTGTTGAAACGCCGGTGCTCGGAGGAGACTGGTCGTCATGGCTGAACAGAGCGCAGCAATTCCCTTGTCGAAAGGTGCCCGTCGCCGGGAACAGATCCTGCAGACCGCTGTGGAATTGTTCGGTGAGGTGGGCTATCGGGGCACCTCGTTGAGGGATATCGCCCTGCGCGTCGGCATCACGCATCCGGGCCTGCTCTATCACTTTCATTCGAAGCAGGAATTGCTCAGCGCCGTCCTCGCACGCCGCGATGACTCCGATGCACTCCGATTCGGCCTGACGAAGGATGTCGAGAATCCCCGCGAGTTGCTGCGTCGGGTCCTCCAACTCGCCGCCCACAATACGACGGCGCCGGGGATGATCGAATTGTTCGCGACCCTGTCCGCCGAGGCGACCGACCAGGACCATCCCGCACATGACTTCTTCCAGCAGCGCTATTCCATGATCGTGGCGGCCTTCCAGGAGATCTTCGATCGGCTGGAGGAGGCTGGTGAGCTGCGTGAGGGAGTCGACCCGAGCGGGCTCGGGGTGTCCCTGGTGGCGCTGATGGACGGGCTGCAGGTGCAGTGGCTGTATTCCCCGGAGGTCGTGGACGTCCCGGTCCTGCTCGGAGCCCATATCAATGGACTCCTCACCGAACCCCTCTAAGGGTCAGTCCCCGTCGGGGATCAGCCCGCTCCGGGCTGCAGGGGGTATCACCGCTCCGCGGCGCGCTGCTTGATCCGGCTGGTCAGCTCGGTCACCTGGTTATAGATCGTCAGCCGCTCGTTCATCAGTTGACGGATCTTGCGGTCCGCATGCATCACCGTGGTGTGGTCGCGTCCGCCGAACTCTGCACCGATCTTGGGCAGGGACAGGTCGGTCAGCTCGCGACACAGATACATCGCGATCTGCCGGGCTGTCGCCAGGGCCTGGGTCCGGGAAGCGCCGCACAGGTCATCGACGCTGAACGAGAAGTACTGCGCCGTCTGGGCAATGATCAGCTGCGCCGTGATCGGGGTTTCCCCGCCGTCGGGGATGAGGTCCTTGAGGACCTGCATCGTCAGATCCATGTCGACCTGCTGTCGATTCAAGCTGGCAAAGGCCGTCACCCGGATGAGAGCACCCTCGAGCTCGCGGATGTTGGACTGCACCTTGGAGGCGATGAATTCCAGCACATCAAGCGACACCGTGAGCCGCTCCTGGGCCGCCTTCTTCTTGAGAATGGCGATGCGGGTCTCGAGGTCGGGCGCCTGGACGTCGGTGATCAGACCCCACTCGAAGCGGCTCCGCAGCCGGGGCTCCAGGGCCTCCAGCAACTTCGGCGGCCGGTCGGAGGTCATCACGATCTGCTTCTGCGCGTTGTGCAGCGTGTTGAACGTGTGGAAGAACTCTTCCTGGGTCTGGATCTTCGACTCGAGGAACTGGATATCGTCGATCAGCAGCACGTCGACGTCGCGATAACGCCGACGGAACTCAGCAGTCTTGTTCTCGGAGATCGAGTTGATGAAATCGTTCGTCATCTCCTCGGTGGAGACGTAGCGCACCCGCACTTTGTCGTAGTAGTTCCGCACATAGTGGCCGAGGGCGTGCAACAGGTGGGTCTTCCCCAGCCCCGACGAGCCATAGATCATCAAAGGGTTGTACGCCTTCCCCGGGGCCTCGGCCACCGCGACAGCGGCGGCGTGGGCGAATCGGTTGGACGAACCGATGACGAAACTCTCGAACGAGTATTTCGGGTTCAGCTTCGGATCCAGGGGGACCGTCGAGGCGGTGCCGGGCACGGCGCGCAGCCCCGGCAGATGACGGGTGGGTTCCTCGACCGGTTCGTCGACCAGGACCGGTCGCTCCCCGGGGCCATCTTCGACTGGTTCGGGCACCTCCACCGCAAGCGTGTCGTCGATGGTGATCGCCAGCCGACTTTCCCTGTTGAACAGATCGGACAGGGAGGCTTCGATGCTCTGGCGGAGCCGGGACTCGACCCGTTCGCGGGTGAACTCATCAGGCACTGCCACCATGACGGTCGACTGGTGCATGGTCAACGGCCGCGTCCGTCGCAGCCAACTGCGGTGTTCGGCAGGGGCCCGGTCGACGATATGCGCCCACGCCTCCTGGAGGGTCAGATCACCGGGGGTGGCGCCGGGCAGGTCAACAGGGGTCGGGATGGGCCGTCCAATTCCGTCATCAGGATTCGGCAGACTGAAATTGTCCAACACACACCCCGTGATTTCACTGGGCCCACGGGAAGATCCCGCGAAGCCGTTGACTTGCCCACAGAATTATCCACAGTCTGTGGGAACTCCACACTACGTGGCCGGATCGCGAGCCAACCTGAACGTCGACCGTAGAGCACCCCATGGCCCGATCGCAACACGGGTGTGTGTCGCTCGGCGTGTCGACTGGACCCGCCCGGACAGGACCGTCTGTTTGACCAGAGCGGCGTGTCCGCGTACCGTAATCGGGTCGCCGGGACGTCCGGCAACCTTTCTGTGCGCCCGGACAGGCGGCACCTCCAGGGAAGCTCTAAGCGGTTCTCCCGGGGAGCCCGTCTGGGTGTGACCGAGAACTTGTCCGATCCCATGAATATTGTGGGCCGAAAGAATATGGGGTTGTCCCGTGAGCAAGCGCACTTTCCAGCCGAGCAATCGGCGCCGCAGCCGCACCCATGGTTTCCGTCTCCGGATGCGCACCCGTGCGGGTCGCGCCATCCTGGCCGCCCGGCGCCGCAAGGGCCGGGTCAAGCTGGCCGGCTGACCCGACCGCTCGCAGCATCCGTGCTGCCCAGGGCCTCCCGGATGCGATCGGCGTCGGAGTTTCGGCGCACGATCCGTTCCGGTGTGCGCGCCGGGCGGTCATCCGTGGTGGTGAGTGCTTATCGAGCCGATCCGCAGGCTGATGGCGTGCGGGTCGGTTTCGTCGTGTCCAAAGCCGTCGGCAATGCCGTCACCCGCAACCGGGTGAAGCGTCGGCTCCGGCATCTGTGCCGCCCGTTGGTGGAGCCTACGCCGCAGGGCACGTGGGTCGTCGTCCGCGCGTTGCCACCCGCCGCTGACGCGGGACCGGAACTGGCCGACGATCTGGCCGGAGCGTGGCGTACGTGCCTGAAGCGACTCGCCCAGCGGACCGGAGTCACGGCATGAAGTGGCTGCTGATCGGTTTCATCCGCGCCTGGCGGGCAGTGATCAGCCCGATCTATGGCAACGTCTGCAAGTACTACCCGAGCTGCTCGGCGTACGGTCTGGAATCGGTCCAGGTGCACGGCGCGCTGCGCGGCTCCTGGTTGACCGTGAGCCGGATCGCGCGCTGCCATCCCTGGTCAAAGGGGGGGTACGACCCCGTTCCCGGCACCCCTGCCGCCGCGGAGTGGGAGCGAGAGCAACGCGAGCGCGTGGTCGAGGAACCCCCGAAAGACCCTGAGCACGGTGATTCGGGCTGCGGACACGATCACACTGGAACCACCCACGTCGCTGCCAACAGCGCCGCACCAAAGGACACTCCCGTGGAGCGCGGCTCTGCGGCGAACCTGTCCGCTGATTCCCAAGGAAAGAATTGATGGAGACATTGGCCCCGTTGCTCGTCCCGATGGCCGGCTTCTGGGACACGATCATGGCGCCGCTGCACTGGGCCGTGTCCGGCCTGCTCGTGCTCGCGCACAACCTCTTCTCGCCGCTTTTCGGCCCTGACTCCGGTCTCACCTGGACGCTGTCGATCCTGGTCCTCACGATCGTCATCCGGACGCTGCTGATCCCGCTGTTCGTCAAGCAGATCCGTTCGTCGCGGAACATGATGACCCTGCAGCCCAAGGTGCGGGAGCTGCAGAAGAAGTACGCCCATGACCGGGAGAAGCTCGGTCAGGAAACGATGAAGATGTACAAGGAGGAAGGCGTCAACCCCATGGCGTCCTGCTTCCCGCTGCTGTTGCAGATGCCGATCTTCTTCGCTCTTTTCCAGGTGCTGAACGCCGCTGCCCGTGGGCAGGTCAAGGGCGCATTCATGACCCAGGAGCTCGTCGACTCGATGCGGGAGGCGACGATTTTCGGCGCTAACCTCGCGGGCACCTTCCTGCCGATGGACTCTTTCGGCGCCAACCAGATCGTGGCGATGATCCTCATCCTCGCGATGGTGGCCAGCCAGTTCTATGTGCAGCTGCAGCTCAGCGCCAAGAACATGCCGCCGGAGGCCATGACCGGACCGATGGCGCAGCAGCAGAAGATGATGCTGTATCTCTTCCCGGTCATCTTCGGCATCGGCGGCGTCGCGTTCCCGATCGGCCTGCTGATCTATTGGACCGCGTCGAACCTGTGGTCGATGGGCCAGCAGTTCTATGTGATCCGTCAGTCCCCGACGCCGGGGACGCCGGCGTACGCGGCCTGGGAAGCCCGCATGCGCATGAAGGGCTATGACCCGGCCACGATCAAGCCGGGGCAGAAGCGGGTCAAGATCGCTGACACCCCCCTCGTGGAAAGCTCGGGCACGACCTCATCGGGGACCACGACGGATGTGGTTTCCGATCCCGTGAAGATCGAACGGCAGCGGGTGCAGCGACAGCAGCCGCGTCGCCAGCCGCGGTCCAACCGCAAGAAATAGTTTTCAACACCGGGCGCCTGTTGTCCTTTTCAGCAGGCGCCCACCCATCCCCGGCCGACCCATGGCCACCCGTGGTCACCACCACGGTTTCCCGGAGAAGGAGATCCGAGTTGAGCGATTCTGCGACACCCCCGGTCGATTCCGATATCGACACCGCCGAAGTCGATTCCACTGCTATCGACAGTGCTGTCGATGCCACGGTGAATGACACCGCGGCCGAGGCGACGACGGACGAGCCCACTACGACTGGCGCTGACGACGCTGCCGATCGCGACGTCGATGATGATGACGACACTGAGGCAGCCGACGATGACGCGTCGGATGACGACGGCGACGCGTCCGATGA
>JAUNUL010000145.1 GCA_030538175.1 Propionibacteriaceae bacterium
CTGGATTTGACGGCCCCTGTGGGACTGGGATCGACGGTGCCGCCGTTGTCGGTGACGGCTTGGAGTGTGGCATCAATGTCAGCGGCCTTCAGATAGACGGTCCACCACACCGGCAGGGTCTCATCGAGGTTGCCCTCCATGTCCATGTTCAGCCCCAGACCGCCGACAGGCGTGCCCACATCGATCATCTGATAGTCGCCGAACTCCGGACCCGTGCTCGTGAAGTTCCAGCCGAACAGGTCGCGATAGAAGTCTTTGGAGCTGGCGAGATCCGTGGTGCCGAGGTCGATCCAGGTGGGTGATCCGGGGCTGATGGTCATGCTTCTCCTTCGGGAGTTGAACTGGTGAGCAATAGCGTACGGACTCGGTCAGACAGTCCCGCCGGGCGATCAGGCTGCCGTTCGGGTCCTGATCTCACCGATGAGTGGCCAGCGACAAGGACGCTTCGGCGGGACTGTCGACTCAGGCGAAACCGAACAACGGCGGAAACGCCACAACGACGATCGCGGCCCAGATGCCATAGACGGGCAGGTACGTCGTCTGCCAGCGCTCGAGAACGGCGAATGGTGCCTTGCGGCGCAGGAAGCGCACGGTCAGCCACGCGGCGACCACGAGATGCACCAGAAGGATGATGTTCAACCCCAACGCGACGATCTTGTTGGGGCTGAACCCGAACGCCGAGATCCTGCTGAGCATCGCGGTGAGCATGACTGCGTCGACCGCCAACGCGGCGATCACCAGCACCAACTGCAGGACATCGAACGCGCCCGGTCGGGCCTGCGGGTCGCGGGCGGAGGTGGCGTACAACAACAACGCCATCACCAGGATCAGCACCCCATCAAGGGCGATGAGCAGACCACGATCCACATCGTTCAGCGTCCCCGCGGTCAGCAGCGCCACCAGCATGACCAGGAGCATGACGAGCGTGAGGGGGGTGAAGACCTTCGTCAGGACCGGGGCGATGTTGCCCACCACATCCCGCTTAACGTCCGCGAGCCACGCAGCGACGAGGACCGCCCCAGGGATAGCGAACGGCATGATCCAGTCCATCAGGGCTTGGTCGATGTTCACGCCAACCATGTCCAGCACGATGCCGGTCAGGCTGATCAGGACTCCCCCGCCCATGGCCAACAAGGCGAGGTAGATCGCGAGCTCGCCAGAGAGCCGGGCGAAATCCATGCGTCGAGCGTGTGATGTCCAGGCCGTCCCCGTGTACGCCAACCCCACCAACAACCACAGCACCACGGGGGTGTGCAACGCGGTGAGCGGGCCGGTCTGTCCGGTGGTGGCGAAGGGATAGGCGTTGACCAGCACCGCCAAGGTGATCAGGGCGAGGGAGATGGTGAGAAGGACTGGCAGGCTGAACCGGCGCTTCAGCAGGAAGTACGCCGCGAGGAACGGGAAGACCAGCAGGGGCGCGCTGTGGAACATCGAGTCGGAGTCGAGCCACGTGAGGCCTGCCTTGACCGCCAGGCCCGAGCCAATCGCCAGCGCGAGAATGACAACAAGGTTGCGGTAGTCCCCTGCCTCCGTGGCGGATGCCGTGCGACCGATGACGCCCTTCTCGCTGGCAATCGACCCATGTCCGCTGGGGTCCGGCTCCGCCATGGGGTCGGCGAACAGGCGTCCTGACTGGCGGGTGGCGTACTCACGTGACGTCCCGTCCAGCCGGCCAAGGCGGCTGAGGGCGACGAGGAAGGCCTCCTGGTCATCGAGGCCGGCCGCAGCGAGGTCGTTGAGTTCGGCACGGAGTTGGGTCTCCAGCCCGGTGATCCGCTCCGCGGGAGCCGGACCTTGTTCGAGGAAGCTGCGCCATTCGTCAATGTTGGTCTCGAGTTGGCTTGTCACGATGATCCCGCCTGTCAATGGCCGCGACGCCTCGCTGGCGTGGCTGGCCATGTGCAGGGTACCGACGCGTTCGATCAGGAGTTCCGACACGCGGGACGGGACTGGGTGCTGGGCGCTCTGCGCCCTAGTGTCTGACCCAGTACCCGAACCCTCTGCGCTGTGTGAAGTCCAGCGTGGGGGGTTCACCAATTTTCCGGCTCTGCGCTTGTGTTCGCTCTGCTCGCGCGGGCTTGTGTTGCGCGTCCTTGACCCCGGCTTGTGTCCGCGTGCCAGCTGGCGTACGCCCCGAATGGTTGACCTCGTCGCATTTGCGCCCTCGCCGCCGGAGGCGGCAGCTTCCACATCCGTAACTACGCGATTGTGTTTCACGTGAAACAATCGCCAGGGAGCGGAAGCGTGCGGAGGGATTCGACAGCGTTTCCGCGGCTCCTCCCCTGGCGGGATCGCCAGGGTTGGGGCGGTGGGGTCGGGTACGCTGACGCCGCCCGAAGGATCAACGGAAGGTGGCCATGACCGGCGAACAGCAACAGGGACTCGGCTGGCCAGTGACGATGCAACCGGGTCAAGCCGGCCTGGGTTGGCCTCGCTCGGACGAGCCGGAGGGCCCTGGTGCGGCAATGTCCGAAGTGGACGCAGGTGATGCGGAGGCGATCCTGGACCCAGGCAGCTACGTCCAGGCCGACGATGCTGAAGACGCTCCCCAAGTGGAAGAAGCAGTAGTCAGTGGCGTCCTGCGTGCGATCGGCACGGCGATCTTCTTCGAGTCCGATGCCCCGGGCCAAGCTGGAGCGTCCGCCCGTTCGGAAGCTGTTCCCGTCACCCCCAAGGGTGTCGAGGCGGACACGAGCCTCTTGTTGGAGATGAAGTCGGAGACTCCCGCGTCAAGGATTCAGGCGCCTCCCGGTCCCAAGCGGGCGCGCTTCGATGTCCCGGAGGCCGGCGAAAGTCCTGCGCCTGGTGGCGAGACCCCTGTTCCGGGTGTGACACCAGAGCAGGCCAGCCAGGAGGCTGCGAAGGCCAAGAAGAACGCCGAGGAAGGGGTGGAGAGGAAGTCTCTCCCCTCGCCGGATGAGACCCGCATCATCGTGGTGGCCAACCAGAAGGGTGGCGTCGGAAAGACGACGACCGCCGTGAACTTGGCTGCTGGACTGGCCATGGGTGGTCTCAAGGTGTTGGTCGTTGACCTCGACCCACAGGGCAATGCCTCCACCGCGCTCGGCATCGACCATGAGTCCGGCACGCCAGGCACCTATGAAGTCCTCATCGATGGCGCCACGATCGCCGAGCACGCCCAGCTCAGTGAGGAAGCTCCGAACCTCATGGTCCTCCCCGCGACCATCGACCTGGCCGCCGCCGAGATCGAGCTCGTGTCGACCGTCGCCCGTGAAGGACGTCTCGCGAAGGCGCTGCGTACCTATCTCAAGACTCACGACATCGATTACGTGTTCGTGGACTGTCCCCCATCGCTCGGGCTGTTGACTCTCAACGGCCTCGTGGCGGCACGCGAGATCCTCGTGCCGATCCAGTGTGAGTACTACGCGCTCGAGGGCGTCTCGCAGTTGGTCAACACCATCAACCTGGTCAAGGGCGAGCTCAACGACGAGCTCCAGCTCAGCACGGTCCTGCTCACCATGTTCGACGCCCGCACCCGACTCGCCGCCCAAGTGACCGACGAGGTCCGCGCGCATTTCGCCGAGGAGACCCTGCACACGGTCATCCCCCGCTCGGTGCGCATCTCGGAAGCGCCGAGCTATGGCCAGACAGTCCTCACGTACCACCCCGAGTCAGTCGGTGCCGTGTGCTATCTCCGCGCCGCCGAGGAAATCGCCCTGCGTGGCGCGAACAAGGAGAATGAACGATGACCATGCCGCGACGCAGTGGCCTCGGCCGTGGGCTGGGCCAGCTGATCCAGAACACCGATCCGACGACCCCGCGGCATCGTCCCGTGGATGAGGTCATCGATTCCCAGAAGTCCCTGCGCCGTGTTCCGGAGGGTTCCTATTTCGCGGAGATCCCCGTCGATAGCGTCTCCCCGAATCCGAAGCAGCCGCGCATGGAGTTCGACGCCGACGAGCTCGCCGAACTGAGCGAGTCGATTGTCGAGGTTGGTCTCCTCCAGCCCATTGTGGTCAGGCCGCTCGGCGACAATCAGTTCGAGCTCGTCATGGGGGAGCGCCGCTGGCGGGCTTCCCAGCAGGCCGGCAAGGAAACGATCCCGGCGATCGTCCGACGCACCGAGGACCATGAACTCCTCCGCGATGCCCTGTTGGAGAACCTGCACCGGGCTCAGCTCAACCCGCTCGAAGAGGCGAACGCCTATCAGCAACTCCTCGAGGACTTCGAGTGCACCCACGAGGAACTGTCCCTGCGGATCAAGCGCTCCCGGCCGCAGATCTCCAACACCATCCGTCTGCTGAAGCTCCCGGCATCGGTGCAGCGTCGCGTCGCGGCCGGAGTCCTGAGCGCCGGCCACGCCCGGGCACTTCTCGGGTTGCAGGACCAGCCCGCTCAGGAGCGCCTGGCCCAGCGGATCGTGGCCGAAGGCCTGTCAGTGCGTGCCACCGAGGAGATCGTGGCCTTGGGTGAGACCGGCGCCGAGCCGCGAGCGCCCCGTCAGCCCCGGGAGGTCTCGCCGCGTGCGGTCGAGTTGACCGAGTGGTTGTCCGACCGGTTCGAAACCCGAGCCCGGGTGGAACAGGGCAAGAGCAAGGGCAAGATCGTCATCGAGTTTGCCTCCGAGGATGACCTCGAGCGCATCATCGGGCTCATGGAAGGGGACTGAGCCCTCGGCTGCCGCCCCGGACCCGCGAACAACCGGTTTCACGACCGAATAATTCCGCCATGGTGCGGTAGTCGTCACCGCCGGCGGCTCCACCAAAGCGGCAATTTCTGCCTCTGAATGGAGTCGCGGCGCACATCTTCCCTAGTCAATCGAGGCCCAGGCGCCATCAGATGCAGGAAATGCGCAAAGTCCCGTTCAGCCTGCAGCGGGTCACTTGGCCGACGCTGCAGCCAGTTTCTGCTTGACGTCCTTGGTGGCGAAGCGTTCGGCAACGAAGGACAGGAACGGCACCGTCCCCGCGAGCGCAATCGACAGCAGCCGCTTCCACGTCCACCTCACCCGCCTGCCCAGGTCAACCGCGGTGATCAGCAAGATCATGTAGAGCCAGCCGTGGGCCACACCACAGACCGTGTTGATGCGACCGCCGAGGGCGTTCAGATTCGGGTCATACGCGATGTACTTCAACGGCAATCCAATGCAGATCAGCACCACGAGCAGGATGCCGACCACATAAGCCATCACCTGATAGCGCATGAGTGCTGAGCGCACCGCTTTCACATCCACGTCCGGCGTTCCCTTCGAGCAGGTGCCCCGGTGGCCCGTCACGCGACCGGCGGCTTATCCACCGTAGCCGCGCCCGCAACGGTTGAATTTTCGGTCCGCGGAGCATCAGCTGTGGACAAACCTGACCGATTATCCACATCTTCCACAGGGTCATCCACAGATTCGGCAGAACTGGCCATAAACCCGGTCCCCTTGGCCGCGTCCCGCGACAGCTTCACGGTGGCGGCAATGGCGGCCGCAGCGAAGATCCACCACTGCAGCGCATAGCCCTGGTTGCGGGCGTGGCCGGCGTTGCTCGGCAAGGTCACCTGGGCCGGTTCGAGCCCCTGCGCGGTCGCGAGGTCAGCGTCCAGGACGATGTAGCCCGGCACCAGCGGCTGAGTCCACAGCTGGGCGAGTTGTGGCAGGCGTACGGACCCGACCTGACCCTCCGGCAGATTGCTGCCGGTCTCGGCCTCGCTGGGCAGCAGGACCCCACGAACAGCGACGTCACCAGCCGGCGGTTCACTCACCGGGTCCTGGCCCACACCGCGAACCACCGGCACAACGGAGCCATCCGGCAGAGCAAGTGCGGTCAGCACGCGATGACGGCTCGCGTCATTGTGGAGGGGCACGATCAGCTGCTGATCGGGGAGATAGGTGCCCCGTGCCTCCACCGTGCGGCCATAACCATCGGTGGGCATCTGCCCGAGCGGCGCGGCCTCAGCGAGTGGGACGGCCGGTTCGTGCATGCGGGCGACGAGCGCGTCCCGGCCCTGATCCTGGAACGAATCCATCTGCCAGAGGCCGAGTCCCAGCATCACCGCGGTCACCACGAGTCCCAGGGACCAAATCAGGATCTGCTGTCGGCGTTTCATTGAATGGATTCTAACCCCGGGCTACTTGACCCCCACGTGATCCTCAGACTTAGGATTATTCCGGCTCAGAATTGATCGACTTATCGAGTTATCTCTATATTACGAGTCAGCCGCGTCGGGCCAAGAAAAGGACCCAAGCCGCTCTCTGCCTGGAAACCACGGGCATCCCTTGTGAAGTGATTACCCGGTGATCGGGAATCTCAACCAGGCATTGCTGTGCCCACATCCTGAGGAAACACATGAACGAACCCGCCAACCCCGACCGGCAGCAGGCTTCCACTGACCGGCAGATCTCGCGGCGCACCATCGCCAAGGGCGCAGCATGGGCGGCGCCCGCGGTCGTCGCGTCCTATGCGGCGCCGGCCCATGCAGCGAGCTGCAACTGTGGGTGCATCACCGATTCAGTCAGCACGACCGGCAACTTCAAGACCGGCAGCCCCCTGGCCACAGCGGACCTCACCGGTCTGCTCAACCTCGTGTGGCAGCCCACGCCGCTCATCGGCACCACTGCGGATCTCTGGGGCCGAGCACAGTGGGAATTCGACATCACCCCGGGTGCGGCCTGCTCCAACTGGCGCGTGAGCGTCATTCCGGATTCAGCGAAGATCACGATCTGCTACAACCGCAGCTCTGGTCTGTCGGGCACCCGGACCTACACGACCACCCCGACCGGGCTGTCGTTCAACTCCAGCGTCGTCGGCGGTCTGAGCAGTCTGACAGCGGATTTCCGCTGGCGGAGTGTCCAGCTTCGTTCCTCGAGCGGCAGCGGCACTTACACCACGATCGGCCCCGTTCCGGCGTACCCCTGCAGTGCCGAAATCGGCTTGCGCTTCACCGACCCGAACAACCCGGACTGCACCTGTGACGTCACCGTCACCGACCCGGTGCTGCCCGCACCATCCGGCTCTGTCACGGCCCACAGCTCGGTCGCGCTCGGCTGGGTGACGTTCGCGTTCTCGTGATGGCAGGTCGATGAACCACACCACCATGGCGGTGGAACCCGTGGACTCCTGGGTCACGGACTTCCACCGCCTCGGCTGGGCCGTGGACCGAGGCGCGGTGACGCCTGGGGAGCTGTCGGAGGTCCGTCGGGCCGCCGAGGAGCTCTATGCGAGCGAGCTCGCTCTCGGTTCCGGCCGGACGAGCATGTA
>JAUNUL010000146.1 GCA_030538175.1 Propionibacteriaceae bacterium
CGAGCCGAACGGCTCATCGCCGGCGACGAGCGCCTGCTCGGCAAGGTCAACGGCGCGCTCAAGATAGCGGCGGTCAGCATCCGACAGTGTCATGCCCTGACCCTAAGCCAGGCGGCGCACCCAAAAAGGCAAAAGCTGCACCCATCGCGGCGACTCCACACGGTGACAAGGGGAAACGCTGACGGCAGCGCAGATGACTGCAGATTATGCCGGTTCGGGGGTGTGAGGCCCGCGCGCACGCTCCCCTACAGTGGGGCCCGGCAGCGTCGCCAGGAAAGAGGTCCGCATGAAAGCACGGCAGGGTTCCGGCCTGGGGGTCGCGATCGGCCCGGCGATCATCGCGAAGCCCGATCTGCACCTCAATGCCTATGCCCCCGGTGATCCAGCGAAGGAACGCCGCCGCCTCGACAAGACGCTGGCCAAAGCCGAGAAGCAGCTCCGCAAGCTCGCCGCGAAGCCCATCCGAGCCAACGCCGCGATCTTCGGCGCGCAGCGCGAGCTGCTGCTGGATGCCCGGGTGACCGATGAGGCATACCGGTTGATCGACGCCGGGGACCCCGCCACCGGGGCTTGGACCGCTGCGGTGGAACGGCACCGACCGTGGCTGCAGGGCCTTCCGGATGCACCCGGCCAGCTCGAGTTGGCCGACAGCGTCGAACACCGCGTGCTCGCCCTGCTCACCGGAACCCCGACGGAGTTCGAGACCGAGGAACCGGGAATCCTGGTCGTCCCGGTGCTCGACCCGGGCATGGCTGTCACGCTGGATCCCACGCAGGTGCTGGGCGTCGTCACCATCGGCGGCGGCGCGACTGGCCACGGCGTCATCATCGCGCGCTCGCGCGGCATCCCCATTTTCCCGGCCGCCGGTCATCTCGCCGCTGGCGTGGAGAACGGGGACACGATCGCGTTCGTCGCCCGCGGTGATCGGCGGATCGCGGTCAAACCGGACCCCGATGAGTTGGCCGAGTTCGAGCAGATCCTGCACGATCTCACGGTCCTGCAGGCCGAGGCCCAGGCGCATGCGCACGAGCCGGCGTACACGTCCGATGGAACTCACATCGAGGTGTACGCCAACGTGCTCGCCGAGGCCGACGCCGAGGAGATGGTGGGGCTCGGAGCCGACGGTTGGGTGATCCGGACCGAGATCCTGTTCGGCGGCTCCCCGCACCCGCCGACCGTCGAGGAGCAGGAGCAGGCGTTCCTGCGGCTGAGCCGCACGTTCGGCGGCAAGCGCATGATCGTCCGAACGTGGGATATCGGCGGGGACAAGACGGTCCCGTTCCTGCCGTTGGATGTCGAGGAGAACCCGTTCCTGGGGGTACGCGGTCTGCGCGTCTTCCGCAACCGCCCCGAGTTGCTGATCGATCAGATCGAGGCCGTCTGTCGGGCTGGACGGCTCACCCCGCTGAGCCTGATGTTCCCAATGGTGACAACCGTCGAGGAGATCGATTGGGCGCTCGGGTTGGTCGATGACGTGACGGCCAGGGTTGGCCGGCCGGACGATCTGCAGGTCGGCATGATGATCGAGATCCCCGCCGCTGCCCTGCGGGCCAGGCTGATGACGCAGCGCCTGGACTTCGTGAGCATCGGGACGAATGACCTGACGCAATACACGACCGCCGCCGAGCGCGGGAACGCTGCACTGCACGTCCTGGCCGATCCGCTCGATCCGGCGGTGCTCCGACTGATCCGGTTGGTGGCCGACGAGTCCCGACCCGAGACGCTGATCGCCGTGTGCGGGGATGCCAACACCGACCCCGATGTCGCGGCGCTCTTGGTCGGTCTCGGCGTCCGCGAACTGACCCCGGGGGCACCGGCGGTGCCGATGGTGAAGGCGCGGCTGCGGACCTCTTCGCTGAGCGAGCTCACCGAACTGGCCCAACGTGCGCTCGCCTGCTCGAGCGGGGCCGAGGTGCGCGAACTCATCCGCAGCCGGTTCCGGTGACCGGGTTAGCATGCCGTTGTGACTGCCGACGAGGATCCCGACAACTTCTATGCCGCCGTGGGCGGTGCGCCCGCCTTCGCGAAGCTCACCAGCCGGTTCTATGAGCAGGTGGCCGCCGACGCGGAGTTCCGCGCGATGTATCCCGAGGAGGATCTGGGCCCAGCGGCCGAACGGCTGCGGATGTTCCTGGAGCAATATTGGGGCGGTCCCGGCACCTATTCCGAGCAACGCGGACATCCACGGCTGCGGATGCGGCACGCGCCCTATGTGATCACCGTCAAGGAGCGCGACACCTGGCTGCGCTATATGAAGGTCGCGCTCGACGAGCTCGAGTTGCCCGCGCGCTATCACGATGAAATGTGGGACTACTTCGTGCGCGCCGCTGACGTCATGGTCAACGCGATCGATACCCCCGAACCGCGAAAGGGCCTCACTCTGTGACTTCCCAGCCAACACCCACCGCTGATCCCATCCCTGCCGAGGACACGAACTGGTGGCGCAGCGCCGTCGTCTATCAGATCTATCCGCGGTCGTTCGCGGACCACAACGGTGACGGCACCGGCGACGTCCGCGGCATGATCGACCGGCTGCCGCATCTGGCGGAGCTCGGGGTCGACGCAATCTGGGTGTCACCGTGGTATCCGTCGCCGCTGGCCGACGGCGGCTATGACGTCGCCGACTATCGGGATATCCATCCGGACTTCGGCACTCTCGAGGACGCCGATGCGTTCATCGCTCGTGCCCATGAACTGGGTCTGCGCGTGCTGATTGATCTGGTGCCGAATCATTGCTCCGACGAACACCCGTGGTTCCAAGCGGCCCTGGCCGCTGGCCCGGGAACACCGGAGCGGGAGCTGTTCTGGTTCCGCGACGGTCGAGGCGTCGACGGCGAGCTGCCGCCGAATGACTGGCAGGCCATGTTCGGTGGCCCCGCGTGGGAGCGCGTGATCGGCCCCGACGGGCGCGGGGAACAGTGGTACCTCCACCTCTTCGACGTCCGCCAGCCCGATTGGAATTGGGCCCAGCCGGCAGTGGCCGATGAGTTCGATGACATCCTGCGGTTCTGGTTCGACCGCGGCATCGACGGGTTCCGCATCGATGTGGCTGATTCGATGGCGAAGGACCCGGACCTGCCCGATGTCGCGCACGGGACCTCCAACCTCACCAAGTCCGTCGGCAGTCCGCTGTGGGACCGTCCCGAGTTGGACGTCATCCATCGCCGTTGGCGTGCGGTCGCCGATGAGTACGCCGACTCCCCTCAGGGTGCGCGGGTCTTCGTGTCCGAGGCGGTTCTGCCGGCGGCCCGGGTGGCGCACTATGTGACACCGGAACGGCTGCATACGACCTTCAACTTCGATGCCCTGCTGTGCGAGTGGACTGCGCAGTCCCAGCGCCACATGATCCAGTTGAGCCTGCAGGTGCACGACGCCGTCGGGGCACCCTGCACGTGGGTGCTGAGCAACCACGACCGTGTGCGGGTGGCCACGAGATATGGCAAGCCGATCACCGGTGTGGCGTACGGGCCCGAGGGCGGGAGCCGGGAGTTCACTCCGCTCGAGGAAGAAGAGATCCGGGCCATGCCGACCGATGTCGCGCTCGGCCTGAAGAGGGCGCGGGCGGCGGCGCTGCTGGAGTTGGCGCTGCCGGGTGGGGCGTACGTGTATCAGGGCGATGAGCTCGGTCTCGACGAGGTCGACGACCTGCCCGAGGAGTCATTGCAGGATCCGACCTGGGAACGGTCCGGCCACACGGTGCACGGGCGCGACGGCTGTCGCGTGCCTATCCCGTGGTCCGGGACCACGTCACCGTTCGGGTTCGGTCCGGGTGGGGAGCCGTGGCTGCCGATGCCCGCACGCTGGGCTGGGCAAACCGTGGCCGATCAGGAGCACGACCCGACAAGTCATCTGGCGCTCTATCGCGCAGCGCTGGCCGAGCGGAAACGCAACCCGGCGCTGGGCGACGGCACACTGTCCTGGGTGGCCTCGGACGCCCACGTCCTCGACTTCACGCGCGAACCTGGTTTCCGGTGCATCGTGAACTTCGGTCCTGATGCCGTGCCGATCCCGGCGGATGCACGGGTCCTCATCCACTCGGGCGATCCCAACTCGGGCCGCGTCGAGACCGACGAAGCGGTCTGGCTCGCCATCTGACGCAGCCGGGGACCGCTCAGCCGAGCAGCCAGGGCGCGATGGCTTCACGCATCCAGTCGGGCAACCGGGTGGCCCCGTCGTCGGTCGTGTGCACGATGACCGTCCGCGAGGACGCGTGCAACGTCCCGGTCTCCGGGTCGGTGATCTCGGCCGCGAGGGTGAGTGATGAGTCGCCGATCCGTTGCACGGCGGTGCTGATCAGGTAGGGCTCGCGGCGGAAGTCGAGCTGGACCGCGTACTCCATGTCCTGCCGGACGACCATCCATCGAGGCAGGGGCGCACCCTCGGGGCGGTGCACTGCCAGACCGCGGATCAGCGCGACCCGGGCTTCCTGGACGTAGGTGAAGTACTTCACGTTGTTCGCGTGCCGATACGCATCCAAGTCCCCCCACCGGACCTGCAGCGGATAATGGTGCGCGTCGTGATCACCGATCCGCAGCCGGGGCACGGCCGGCAGCGGGTCGACAGGCTCGGCGTACGACTCGAACCACTCCTTCTCCCGCGGGGTGAGCCGCCGGATCCGATTGGTCGCCAAGTCGAACGGGCACAGAACCGTCCGCGCTCGGGCGATCAGATGAGAGTCGCTGACCAGGTCATAGCCGATCGTGAACCGGGCCGCCCCGAGGCGATCCACTGCGAGCCGGACCTGCACGGGCGGACCGTATTCGGCAGCACGCACGTATTCGACCTGGTGCCCGGTGACGAGGATCGCGTTCGTGTTCGAGCCGTCGTTGCCGGGTTCGGGGGTGTCGCCCAGCATGTACGCAAAGTCACCTGAGTGCAGGAAGGCCACACGGGCCTCCTGCAAATAGTCGACATAGCTGCCGTTGTTCAGGTGCGCGTAGGCATCCATGTCCCCCCAGCGGGTGGGACAGTCGAAGGTGAACGCCACCGGGTGTCAGACCTCTTCCTTGTCATGCATCGACTCGATGAGATCGCTGTAGGTGCCCTCGACCATGGAGCGACGAACCTTCATGCTGGGCGTGATAGCGCCCTCATCGACCGACAGCTCATGATCCAGCACCACGAACCGCTTGACCGTCTCCCAGCGCTCGAGCCGCGCGTTCGCGCTGTCGACATAGCGCTGAACCATGGCCGTGACCTCGGGATGCCGGGCGAGCTCGCCATAGTCAAGATCCTTGAGCTTGCCGCCGTCGTGACTCTCGGCCCACCCCTTGATCGCATCGGGATCGAGGACGACGAGCGCGGCGATGTATTTCCGGTCGTCACCGGTCGCGACCGCCTGGGAGACATAGGGGCAGTTCGCAACGAGGGTGCCTTCGACCTTTTGCGGTGCGACGTATTTGCCGCCGGAGGTCTTGATGAGGTCCTTCTTGCGGTCAGTAACCCGGAGATAGCCATCATCATCGAGCTGCCCGATGTCACCGGTGTGCAGCCAACCATCGATGATCGTCTCATCGGTCAGCTCGGGCAGGTTGTGATAGCCGCGCGTCACGCCCGGGCCCTTGACCAGCAGTTCGCCATCTTCGGCAATCTTGAATTCGCTGCCGAGCAGGGGCGGTCCGACGGTGCCGAGTCGGGGCGTGTTCGGGTGGTTGACGCAGATAACAGCGGAGGTCTCGGTCATCCCGTAGCCCTCGACGATCACGATGCCGGCGGCATAGAACCACTCTTGGACCTGCCGGGAGAGCTTGGCCGAGCCGGAGACCATGAAGCGCAGATTGCCACCGAGGCGGTCCTTGAGCTTGCTGAACACCAGCTTGTCGGCGATCCGGTATTGCACCCCGAGGGCTGCGGGCAAGGAACGATTCTCCAGCCGATAAGGGATCGAGCGCTTGCCGACGCTGAACGCCCAGCGGGCGATCTTGCTCTTCAGACCGGCCGCATTGCCGACCATCACCCGGGCACGGACCTTTTCGAAGATCCGCGGCGCGCCGGCCATGAACGTCGGCTTGATCGCCCCCAACCCATCGACGATCTTCTCAATGCGACCGTCAACGGCGGTGGTGAACCCGATCTGCAGCTGGATCGACAAAAGACACTTGCCGAACACGTGCGACAGCGGCAGCCACAGATATTGCACGTCCTCAACCGTGGCGAGCTCCATCAGCTCGATGGCTCGGCCCTGGTAGGTCCAGGCATGGTGATCCAGCCGCACGCCCTTGGGGCGGCCTGTCGTGCCGGAGGTATAGATCAGCGTTGAGAGTCGATCCGGGGCGACGTCAGCGATGACCTGGTCGACCAGGTCAGGATGGGCCGCTCGATGCTCCTTGCCCAACTGTCGGAAGGCCTGCCAGGAGTGCACGCGGCTCTCCGGGGAGTCGCCATCCAACAGGATCACCGCGAGCAGTTCATCGAAGATCTCAGGGTGTTCGTGCAGTTTCGCCAGCTGTTCGGCGTTCTCCACGAATGCAATGCGCGAGCCTGAGTCCGCCAGGATGTAGTTGACATCATCGGACTGCGTTGTCGGATAGATCGTGGTCGTAGCGCCACCGGCGCACATGATCGCCAGGTCCGCCAGGATCCATTCGACGCGGGTTGTGGAGGCGATCGCGACACGATCCTCGGACTGCAAACCCACCGACAGCATCGCCGCGGCGAGATCGAACGCGTATTCCTTGGTCTGCTGCCAGGTCAGGTCCTGCCATGCCTCCCGGGCATCGGGATAACGAAAGGCGACCCGGTGAGGATCCGCATCTGCTCGCTTGACGAGCATCTCCCCCACGTTGCGGGCCTGTTCGGCCAACAACGCCTGGGTCCGCTCATCGATCGCGCCGGTGTAATCGCCCATACTGATGCCCCTCCATCTGCAAATGTGCTGCGCAGCCCCGGAGACCGATCAGTCTCGGAGACCCCTTCGTCGCCGTGTTGTGATCCTACCCACACTCCCCCAGAGCAACGCTGCTGCGGCGGGGGTGGTCGCGAAATAGTACTGGATACCACAGTTGAACTCTCAACATCTTTGTTATGATGGAGGGCATGTCGGAACGGGTTCAAGCACGCTGGCTCGACCAGGAGCAGCAATGCATCTGGCGTACTTACCTGCTCGGGGTGGCCCGCATCAACGAGCGGCTTGACCTTGCCCTGCGGCAGTTCGGGATCGAT
>JAUNUL010000147.1 GCA_030538175.1 Propionibacteriaceae bacterium
TTGATCGGCTGGCGAGCCGACACCCGAAGAGGTGGGCCGTCTGGCGGGTCGGAACGCGGACACGCTGGGCGCCCCGGTCACCCAGAATCGCCAGGGCAGGTCGGTGGCGCGACTGATCCCGACCCGTGGCCCGGTGGTGATGGCCGGTTCGGTCTCGCGTGGTTGCAGGCGTACGCCGTCGCCCATCCCGGGGCACCCAAGCTCAGCGGGGTCGGTTCCCAGCAGGAGCTCGGCCCCGTTGTCGGCCATCGTGATCCCCAGTGCGCGGGTGAGGCAGCCGGGGCCACGGGCGAGACGGTGATCCGGTACGCCGGGCCGCCGCTCCCGGGCGAGGTCGAGTCCGTCGACCACTTCTCCGGCCCGCAGGAGGACTCCCCCACCGACATCTGTCGGCGTACAGATCACATTGGCGCAGAAGTGCCCGTGCATCGCATAGACGTAGAGCCGCCCGGGAGGACCGAACATGACCGCGTTGCGACGTGTCCGACCGCGGTACGCGTGGGATGCCGGGTCGTCGGCGCCGGTGTACGCCTCAACCTCGGTGAGCCGGACCGCCACCTCTCCACGGCGCAGGACCATGCCCAGGAGCAGGGGCGCCGTGACCAGCGCGGAGGGGTCCAGAACGATGCTCATGCAGCAAGCCCGAGCGTCATCGCGGCGACCGTGTCCGGGTCCCCGCAGACGATGACGTGCTCGGTGTTGCGGGTGTGGGAGACCTTGCCGACCTTCTTGCCGAGGTGGTTGAAGATGCCAAGCCGGGCGCCGATATAGCGATCGAAGGCGAAATCGAGGACTTCCACGGCGCCACGTCCAGCGCACATCTCCACCAGCTCCGGCAACGGCACGAACCCTTCGTTGGAGAACGACACCACCACGACGTCGGCTGAAACCCGGGCCAACACCTCGTCGAATTCGGCCGGCATCAGGCGTTTGCTGTTCCAGCGGCTCTTGAGCTCGGGGTCGCGGGCGTCGACCCGCTTGCAGGCGACCCCGTAATGCTCGGGGTCGTCGTTGCGGACCAGCGTCTCCCAGACGTGGTAGTTGTTCAGGTAGCGGTGTTGGTTGTAGGGCGGGTCAAGGTACGCAAAGTCCACCCGCGGCAGTTCGTCCACCAGGTCTGCGGCGTCGCGTTGGTGCGCCAGACCGGTGCCGGGCGCCGGCTCGGGGGGTCGCATCTGCAGTCGGCCATAGGACCGTCGCGACCATTCTTTCAAGTAGGCCATCTGCAGCCCCACGGTGGAATCGACCCGGTCGGCCGCCTCCAGCAAGCTGGTCAGCAGCAGGGGGCGCAGCGGCGACCCGGCGTACAGTTCATCGATCCCAGCCCGGATCGCGTCGATCCGCAGCCCGTTGTGCGGCTGGAAATAGCGGGCTTGCTCGCAGAACACCTCGGTGACATATCCTCGGCGGTCCGGCAGCGCCATGAGGCGGTCGATGGCCTCGGTGAGCTCGGCAGGGTCGAGCGTGGCGGGATCGGTTTCGACATAGCACTGGGCCAGGACATGGGCATAAGCGGCGGTGTCGTTGGCGTGGACGAACCCACCGCGGCGGTTGAACTCCTGGGCAACGCGCGTTGTTCCGGTGAACAGGTCGAGTGCCGTGTGGGCACCACTGCGGGTGAACAACTCGCCAAGAACGGGCACCAGGGTCCGTTTGGAGCCCAAGTACTTGATCATCTTGCTCATCGTAGGCTGACCAGCGTGTTTCCGGCCGCGCCCCGCAGACGAGTCGCCCGCCTCGCCGTGATCGTGGTGGTGGCGTTGGTCACCCTCGGTCAGATCGTGCGGCCCGGGCTGAACCAGGATGTGCGCTATGTCCTGGGCGTTCTCGACAGCGCCGCGGGCGCTGGTCTGGTGTGGACGGAGGTCTGGGCGCACCGGCCGCTGGCCGCCCGCGGGGTCGTCGCCCTGTTCGATGCGCTGTCCCCGGGCGGCTTCATGGTGCGGGAGATGGTGTTTCGCGCGTGGTGTGTCGCCCTCGCCGCGGGTGCGGCAGTTCTGCTGTGGCGCGGCTTGTTGGCCGCTGGAACGTCCCGCGTGGCCGGATCGGGTCTGCTGACCGGGACGACGGCACGTTTAACCGGGACGGCGGCAGGTTCCGATGACCTGTCGGATTCCCGTACGCCGCAGGTCGCCGCCTGGTCGGCGCTCGCTGCGGGCGCGGCCCTGGCGTGGGCGCCCGGTTGGGACTTCGCGGAGCCGGAGTGGTTCGCGGCAGTCCTGGCGGTCGCTGCGATCGGGCTGGCGCTCATTTCCTCGGGCGAGCGCACTGGGTCCGAGGGCCGCGCACCACGCTGGCCATGGCTCGTGGCGGGCTTGCTGCTCGCGGTGGTGGTGCTGCTGAAGTTCACGACGGCGGCCACCGCGCTGGCGGCGTTGCTCGTGATCTGGGCGATCAACCGGTCCCGGGGTGTGCGCACTGCGGTCGTGACGGCGGTCGCCTCTGTGGCGTTGTTCGGCCTCACGGTGCTGATCGAGCCGCGGGAGTGGCAGTGGCTCCGCGATATGCCGACCCTCAATCCACCCTTCTCCCCCGGCTCGTCGCTCAAGGTGCTTGAGGGGCTGGTGAACTCAACGGTCGTGTCCCCGGTGACACTGGTCGGGCTGGTCGCGGTGGCCTGGCTGCTGACCCGTGACAGGTCCCTGCGCAGGTTGGCCGTTGTCGCGTTGGTGGTCCTGGTGGTGCTGGTTGCGCCCTTCGTGGTGCAGCAACAGAACTTTCTTTATCACCTCGCGGCTTTGCCGGTGGCTGCCGCTGGCATCGCGGCAGCAGTAGCTGCCTATGACCCGCGGGTCCGCATCGGTCTCGCTGGCACTGGTCTCGCGGGCTTGGTGGTGGGGGTGGGCGTGTTCGCCGTCGGTCCCCGGACACGGTCGGAGAACTGGTGGGTGGGCGCGATCGTGGTCCTGCTGGTGCTGGCCCTGGGCTGCGCCATGGCACTCCTGGCGGCGATTGTTGGCCGCCACCAACGTGCGGTTGCACCAGGCCGTCCAGATCCCCTGGTCGCCGGGCAAGCCAGGATCGACGGAGCTGGGGCTGGTCACGGCACGGTTGGCGGCGGAGCGGCCCTGTCTGTGCTGCTGATCGCGGTGTGTTTGGCCCCGCTGCTGGTGACGGTGTCACCGCGGACGGCGTACTCCTTCTCCCTGGCCCACAACCGGACGACGGCCGCCGACAATCTGAGCCAGACACAAGCCGCGGAACAACGCTGGCAGGCGGTCCGTTCGGTGCTGCCCGCGGAGGACCGGGTGGTCTATCTGTCGTTCGCCGCACCCTATTGGCTGGGCAACCCGAGTCCGTGCCGCTATGTCTCCCCCACGTTCCTCCAGCGCGCCCGCGGGGAGCGCAGTGACGTGATCGCGGACACGAGAAGCTATGCCGAGAACCTCGACTGCCTGCATGACGTCAAGGTCGATGCGGTCGTGATCGAGACAGGTTGGTTCCCGATCGACAAGGCGCGACCCGAGATCCAGGCGGCGGTGTCAGCCCGATTCGACTGCGACCGCCACCCGGAGATCGAGGGCTTGCGGATCTGCCCACGTCGCTGAGGCGCGCCGCTGGATCCCGGCCGCCCACGCGCTGGGCCACTCTCACGCTGAGAGGGCCGAACGGGCTCAGACCTGCCGGGAGGCGAAGGTGTTGCAGGCGTTCGGGTCGCCGGTGTTGTAGCCGGTCGCCAGCCACCGCTTGCGCTGCTCCGACGATCCGTGGGTCCAGGCATCCGGGTTCACCCGGCCCTGGGTGCGCTGCTGGATCGAGTCATCGCCGACGATGCGAGCGGCATCGAGCGCGTTGTTGAGGTCTTCCTGGGTCACCTGGGAAATCGGGCCCTGCGGATCATTGACCACGTGCTTGAACCAGACACCGGCATAGCAGTCGGCCTGCAGCTCAAGCCGCGTCGCCGGGGAGTCCGGACCGGTCGTCTGCCCCTGCCGCTGGACCTGCTCCATGACACCGGTCAGATTCTGGATGTGGTGCCCGTATTCGTGGGCGATGACATAGGCCTCAGCCGCGTCGCTCTTCTGTCCACCGAGCTGACGGAGCATCGAGTCGAAGAAGGTCTCATCGAGATAGACCCGGCTGTCCGCGGGGCAATAGAACGGGCCCACGGCCGAGGTCGCGGTGCCGCAAGCCGTGGACACCTGGTTGGTGAAAAGCCGGGTCTGGGTCATCTGATAACCGCTGTAGGCCTGCGACCAGTAGTCCTGGATCGAGTTCGTGTACGCCACCCAACGGCACTCGCGGTTCTGTTGGATGTCCTGGCCCGTCTGGCAATGCGCATAGGCATTGGAGTCCGGACGGCTCTCTGCCTGGCCACCGCCGGCCAAGCCGGTGAGGTCGATGCCGAACAGCTGGCTGAGGATGAACAACAGGATCATCGTCCCGACACCGCCACCGACAGCGATGCGGCCACCCGCGCCGCCGCCACCGCCGGCGACCTGGCCGGAATCCAAACGCGCGTTGTCGTTGTATCGCACCGCAGCCTCCTTCGGACCGACCCGGACCTATTCCGAGGCGGAGGGAACGGGAAAATCATAGCCAGCACTCGAAACGGCTGCACGAACCCATCTGGGGTGGGGCGAAGTCGGTCCGGGCAGCGGTGCCGCGCCGACGGTGAAGGCCTCCACCCTGTCCGGCCTATGATGGTCGGATGCGCATCGTCTGTGTTTCTGCACCGGGCGGCGCCGAACTGTTCGAAAGCCAACTAGCCCATGGTGAAGACCCTCGCATCGCCGTGTGGCAACACGGCCTGCGGTTCGCCCGCCCGCTGACCGCCCGCCGAGTTGGCGAGGACATTGTGTTGACCGTTCAGGGCACCCCGCACTCGCACGTGCACGTGCGGGCCCGGCGCCCACGTGGGCTGGATCCGGATGCGGAAATCCAGCCGGGTGAGGTCCCACAGGTCCGGCAGCGCATCGCGGCGTACGCGATCGTCACTTCCCCCCGGGGCCTGCTGGCCACCCAGTTCTCTGAACAGACGCATGTTCCCGGTCAATGGGGCCTGCCCGGGGGCGGGGTCGATGAGGGCGAAGAACCTTGCGAAACCATCGTCCGGGAGGCGCTGGAGGAAACCGGCCAGCGGATCAATCCGGAGGCGCTGGTGGATGTGCAGAGCGATCACTGGATCGGCCGGGCCCCGAACGGGGTGCTTGAGGACTTCCACGCGATCCGGCTCGTTTATCGGGCCCACTGCACCGACCCGACTGATCCGGTCGTCCATGATGTCGGCGGCACGACGTCGGGTGCGATGTGGGTGGCGTGGCCGGATGTACGCCGCACCCGCTGGACCTCCGGCACCCGATCGCTGCTGGACCGCCACGTCCGCTGACGCCCCCTGCCTCCTCAGCAGGTGGCAATCGATTCCTGCGCTGGCCGAGTCGCCCCATCACGGGGACGCAGAACGCCCGCCGGGAATCCCGACGGGCGTTCAGTTGGCTGATGGTCAGCGGCGGAAATAGGAGATGATCCGCAGCATCTCGATATAGAGCCAGACCAGGGTCACGGTGAGGCCGAAGGCGGCCTTCCACGACTCGTTGGCCGGGGCGCCCATCTGGATGCCCCGCTCGATGTAGTCGAAGTCGAGCACCAGGTTCAGCACCGCCAGCACCACGGCGAGGGCCGAGACGCCGATGGCGAGGAGGCTGACCGGACCGTCGACACCGGCGCGGAGGCCGAGGCCTGCCCCACCGTTGACGCCGACCAGGGAGAGGACGAAGTTGAGCAGCGTCACGACTGCGAACGCGACCGTGGCGATGACGACGACCTTGGTGAACTTCGGCGTGACCCGGATGTTGAAGAACTTATAGGCCGCCAGCGTCAACGCGGCCGCCACGAACGTGGCGAAGACTGCCTGGACGACGATGCCTGGATAGAAGCTCTCGAAGATCTTCGACATGCCGCCGACAAAGACACCCTCGACGATCGCGAAGATGAACACCATCCCCGGGGAGATCGCGCGACGGAACGCCACGATGAGCGTCAGCACGACGGTGCCCAGTGCCGCGCCGATGGTGGCGGGCATGAGGAGGTTGATCGGCAGGAAGAAGAACGCGGCCGCGGCCACGATGATCACGATGCCGAGCATCAGCCCGGTCTTGGTGACGACGTCATCGAACGTCATGACACCGCGGTCACGCGAGCCCGGCTGTGGGTCCTGTGGTCCAAATCCCTGCTGGCCGGGGCCGGATGGGTATTGCGAATATCCGCCCGCGTGGCCGCCCGGGGTGAAGGCGTCGGACCGCGAGAGCACGGGGTTCGAACTGCGAAGCATGCTTCCTCCTGTCGGGGGCGCATCGCACGCCCACTGTTCATTCTATCGAGCGTCCGGAGCGCTTTGATTGTTCCTGCACCGCGGTCCGGGACATCCCTGAGGTGCCCCCGATGGGATTCGAACCCATACTGAAGCGGTTTTAAGCCGCCTGCCTCTGCCGTTGGGCTACGGGGGCTGCGCCCACCGACAGGCGCCTCAGGCGCGCATCGGTCGGCAGGCGTGCGCCCCGGTGCGCGCGCCATGCGCTCGATCAGCCTAGTGGTCAGACCGAAAACCCGGCATTCATGACAGCTGGCACAACGCGTAACAGGTCCCGGCGAGCCGACCAGGCATTCGTGACGGTTGGCACAACCGCGGACCGCTCAGGCCAGCAGGCGTTGGGCGACGGCGTCCAAGATGTCGTGCTCGCTGACGACCATGTGCGCCTCCACCCGACCGGCGATCCGGGCGCAGATCAGCGCGCCGGCGCCGATCACCTCCGCGCGCAGCGGCGGCAACAGCGGTGAGACCAGCTCTGCCGATGGCGTTGTGCACAGCCCGGCGACGACCGCCTCGATAGCTTCCCGCGGCATGACGAGCCCCTCGACCAGCTCACGGTCGTAGGCGTCCAACCCCAGCAGGAGGGCGCCCATCGACGTGCACGTGCCGGCCACGCCCACCCACGCCCGGACGTCGGTCAGGTCGACCGTATCCAGCTGCTCGTCGATAAATCGCACCGCGGCAGCAAGGTCATCGGCGCTGGGTGGGTCGGAGGTGAAGAACCGCTCCCGCACGCGCACCGAACCCATGTTCAGCGACGTCGCCCGCGCGATCCGG
>JAUNUL010000148.1 GCA_030538175.1 Propionibacteriaceae bacterium
CCGGGGGACAGATCGGCAGTGTCTGGCCGCGATCGCGCAGGTGGTCCCACATCGTCTCAAGACGACAGTCACCGGTGACGGTGATCGTGTCATCGTCACTGGCCAGGATCTTTGCTTCCGAGCGCAGGTGCACCGCAACCCCGTCGTGGGCGGTGACATAGGTCGGATAGCTGAACCGAGAGCCGAGCACCTGCATCCGGGCATCGCATTCGCGGATGAGCTGCGCGGCGGCCTCGGGGCTCGCGACGGCCATGTTGCGGTCGTCGGCGGTCAGCGAGGTCGTCTCGCACCAATTGGTGGTCGGCAGGTCATGGACAGTGTGGGGCACTTCTGCATTGTCCCAGTCCCGTCATGCGTACGCCGGGTCGTGTGCCGTGTTGTGGGAGGCCTGCGGCTGCCGGTGCTGATCGTTGGGCAGACTGCTGATGTTGGGCTGCTTGCGTGGGTAACGCGGGAAGGGTGAGGACGCATGGGATTGCTGCTGGCGCTGGTGAACGTGATCGTGCCCGTGTTGATCGTGGCCGGCAGTGGCTTCATCCTCGGCCGGTTGTTCCCCCTCGATGCTGGCACGATCAGCAAGATTGCCCTCAACGCGCTGACCCCGGCGCTGTGTCTGAACGTGTTGCTCACCACCGAGGTCTCAGGGCAGGTCGGCCTCACCCTGGTGGGGGCCTATGTCGTGGTCTCCCTGGTCGGTGCCGGCATCGGTGGCCTGCTCACCCCAGCGGTCGCGGCACCGACCCGACGCGCCGTGATGGCCAGCGTCGCCATCTCCAACAGCGGAAACATGGGCCTGCCGATCGCGTTGTTCGCCCTCGGCCAGGCGGGCTTCGAACAAAGCGTCCTGATGTTCCTCGCATCGGTCGTGCTCGGCTTCATCGTCGGGCCCCTGCTGTTCGGGTCCGGCCAGGGGTCGGTCGCCGCCATCAAAGGCCTGGTGAAGCTGCCGGTGCTGTGGACGATCGCGTTCGCTCTGCTCCTGCGGCTGCTCGACTGGTCCCTGCCGCTGGGAGTCATGCGTGGTGTCGAGATGCTCTCAGATGCCGCCCTGCCGATGGTGTTGCTGGCTCTCGGCGTGCAGCTTGGGGCGACCAAGCGGGTGCGGATCACCCGGGCCGTGCTGACGGCGAGCCTCGTCCGGGTGGTCGGCATGCCGTTCCTCTCCCTGGGGATCGGGCTGCTGTTCGGCTTGAGCGGGGTGCCACTGCAGGCACTCGTCCTCGCCGGCGCGATGCCCACCGCGGTCAATGCGTTCCTGTTGTCGCTGGAATACAAGGGGGATGTGAAGACCGTCGCCGACACCGTGACGTTGACGACCCTGTTGAGTCTGGTCGGCGTGGCTCTGGTCACTGCCGGACTGCCACTGCTCCCATAGTGGTCGGTCCGGTGTTCCGGCCCAAGCCTCCAACACGAAACGCTAGGGTGACTGGCAAAACCGGACTCAAGGACGGGCACTGCGCCGTGCCTGTCTGCCGTCCACACGCGAGGAGGCAATCGATGAGTGAAAAGTTCGAGCGCGGATACATGCTCGGCAACCACAACCTGGGTCTGGATCTGATGCGAGCCACCGAAGCAGCCGCCCTCGCGGCGGCACGATGGGCGGGTCGTGGACAGAAGGAGTCCGGTGACGGCGCGGCAGTGGATGCGATGCGCGCGGTTCTGAGCGGGGTCCGCATGTCGGGCACGATCATCATCGGCGAGGGCGAGAAGGACGAGGCGCCCATGCTGCACAACGGTGAGGCAGTCGGCAACGGTGATGGTCCCGCGGTGGATATCGCGGTCGACCCCGTCGACGGCACCCGCCTGCTCGCGCTCGGCATGCGAAACTCGATCGCTGTGCTGGCGGCGGCCGAGGCTGGCACGATGTACAACCCGACGATGTGCTTCTACATGGACAAGCTGGTCGTCGGTGCTGATGCGGCGGACGTGATCGACCTCGAGGCGCCCATCGCGGACAACATCAAGAAGGTCGCCAAGGCCAAGGGCAAGCGTCCCGAGGACGTCGTCGTCGCCATGCTCAACCGTGACCGTCACGAAGGCCTCGCGAACGCGATCCGCGCTGCGGGGGCCCGCACGCGCATGTACACCGATGGTGATGTCGCGGCCTCGGTCGCGGCCGCCTCGGATTCCGTGGCCAGCGTCGACATCCTCGCCGGCATCGGCGGCAGCCCAGAGGGCGTCGTGAGCGCCTGCGCCATGAAGGCCATGGGCGGCCGCATCCTGGCCAAGCTGCACCCGACCTCCGACGAGGAGCGCCAGCGCACGATCGATGCCGGCCTCGACGTCGATCGGATCCTCGACACCAACGACCTCGTCGCCAGCGAGAACACGCTCTTCGTCGCCACCGGCATCACCCCCGGTGACCTCGTCGACGGTGTGACCTATCTGCCCGGTGGTGGCGCTCGCACCCACTCGGTCGTGATGCGCTCGTCGTCCGGCACGACGCGCTATGTCGAGGCATTCCACCACCTCGACAAGCTCAATGCCTATGCCGAGGCCTCCGGTCAGCGCCTCAAGGAAGTCTGAGCCCTTCGGAACCACCACGCAGCCAGGACGCCCAAGCCGATCCCGATCAGGTCGGCGAGGGCGTCTTGCCAATCCCCGGTCCGATTCGGGACCCAGCGAGCCTGGATGAGCTCGCTCGCCAGCACCTGGAGCGCGGCCAAGGGCAGCACGACCCGGTGGCGCACGCCCGCCCACAGCAGCAGGAACACCGGCACGGCGAACAGGCCAACGTGGACGATCTTGTCGAGATGCGGGATCGGCAGCACGATGGGCGTTGAACCGCCGGGGGAATACAGGCCCACGCACTGCAGGACAACCGAGACCAGTGCCAGCACCAAGGGGAAGGGCTTTCGGGAAAGGCGTGCGGGCAGTGCGGGGGAGATCATCCGACCGATTCTAGGAGCGACCTAAGGTGAACCCATGAAATCTCACACCACTTTCGCGATCGGTGCCGTCCTTGCCGCAGCGGGGATCGGGCTGGGTGCGTTCGGGGCGCATGGCCTCAAGGACATGGTGGAGCCAGCGCTGCTGGCCAACTGGGAGACCGGGGTGCGCTATCACATGTATGGCGCCCTGGCCATGCTCGCGGTGAGCCTGCGTCCGGAACAGCGGCGGGCGCCGTGGTTCCTGCTTGCGGGGGCGGTGGTGTTTGGTGGATCGCTCTATGTCATGGCGTTGACGGGTGCGCGCTGGCTGGGTGCAGTCACGCCCCTGGGCGGGGTGCTGCTGATCGTGGGCCTGCTGATCGCCGCCTGGGACGTACGCCGGGCTGCCGCCCGCCCAGCGGCCGAGACGCCGGAACGCGTCGGCGTCGGCCACTGAGCGAGGCGCGGTGCAGCCCCACTGTGGGGCTTGATCCAGTCAGGTGGCTTGGATCAGCGCAAGCGCGGGAACAGGATGTTGTTTTCCTTGTGGATGTGCGTGTGCAGGTCCCGCTCAGCTTCCTCGAGCCCGGCATAGAGCGCGCGATAGGAGCCGCAGCCGTCGGCCGGGGTGGTGTAGCCGCCGGTGAGCTCACGGAGCTTGGCCAGCAGTTCGCCGGCCACGTCGTGCTCGCGCAGGAGCTGATCGACACCCTCGGTGGTGAACGTGCTGCCGTCGGCCTCCGCGGCCTTGATGGCCGGGAACTGTTCCTGCTCCTCGGTCATCAGGTGCTCGGTGAGGTCGGTCACCAGCGCCTGCCACGTCTTCTGGACCTCACGCAGCTCCGGGTGGTTGGCGCCATGCACGCGGGCAACCTTGTTGGCGAGCTCGGTGAGTCGCGGCATCTCGCGCCACAGGTATTCGTGATGCACCTGAACCAGGTGGTCGCACAGCTCGGTGTTGGTGAGCGTGGTGACGTCGAGCTCATCGGTGGTGGGCGCCACCGCGGTCAGCTCGGCGAGAATCGCGTCGGCATCCAGTCCGCTCTCCGCGGCGGCCTCGGCGAGAGGCCGCTGTCCGCCACAGCAATAGTCGAGGCCATGGGCTTCCAGCACGCGGGCTGTGCCCGGGTTGCCCGCGACGAAGTCGCCGACGAGAGTGGCGGTGGTGAGTTCGGATGACATGGCGGCTCCTTCGCCCTATTTAAAACGGATCAACAGGGTTTAATCATATACCGATGAGAGTGTTGCTCACTCATCGGCGCTGTCCCCATTGTCGTCCGTGAGTCCCCGGAGGAAGTCCTCGACCTGGGCACCGATCTCGTCCGCGCTGGGCATGTCCTCGCCCTGGGTCAGGCTGCGCTGGGCCATGTAATCGTCGTATTGCGCCTCGAGCTGGGCGACCATCTCCTGCGCCTCATCGGACTCGGCGAGTTCGGCATCCACGCGTTCGCGCAGGATCTGCGCTGCCGCCGGCAGACCGCTGAGGGGGAGGTCCAGGGTCGTCCGCTCGGACAGCCGCTCGAGCAGGCCGATCGCGGCATCCGGCACATCGCCCTGGGCCAGATAGTGCGGCACGTGGGCCACCAGCCCGGTAACGGTCCGGCCCCGTTCGCCCAGGCGCAACGTGAGGATGCTCGTGAAGTTGGCCCCCATCTCGAAGGCCATCGGCACCGACTCCGAAGCCGGAACAACGCCGGGGACGCCGGCGTACCTGCTCACATAGAGGGGACGGGTGTGGGGGGTCGGGGCGGGGACACCCTGGAGGACGATGGTTTCGGTGATGTCGAACTGATCGATCAGGTAGTCGACCGTCCCGACGAGGCGCTCCCACTGCAGGCTCGGCTCCGGCCCGGCGAGCATCAGGAAGCTGTGGCCTTCGGCGTCCTCCAGATGGTGGAGGTCGATCGTCGGTGCGCGATAGCCGGTGAAGTGATCACGCTCGAAGCCGATGCCTGGGCGCAGGGCGGCATAGTCGATCACCTGATCCGTGTCCACGCCGCCGAGTCGGTGGTTCGGCAGGGTGTTCAGCAGGTGCTGGGTGATGGTGCGCTGCACATGTCCGGGGTCACGGCTGCCGAGCGTGATGAGCAGGGTGCGAGCACGGACCTTGCGACGGTCGACGTGGGGCTCGAACTCGAACAGGCTGACGGGGTCCAGCATGACGCCTCCAGGAATCGAAGGAAGTTGAAATCTCAAAGAGCCCAACACCGTCTGCGCGGTGCCTATTCCCCCTTAAGTAAGCTCCCCTCATGGATCCGCTGAACGTCCTCGGTGAGCCCCTGCAGGGCTGTGGAAACGACCCGATGACGGGCTTTTTCCGCGACGGCTGTTGCGCGTGGGTGCCCCAGGATCTCGGGAACCACACGGTCTGCGCCGTGATGACAGCGGACTTCCTGCGCTATCAACGCAACGCGGGCAACGATCTGACCACTCCCATCCCCGCCTATGACTTCCCCGGCCTCAAACCGGGGGACCGTTGGTGTGTCGTGGCCAGGCGCTGGCTGCAGGCCTACCTCGCCGGATATCCCGCGCCGGTGGTCCTGGCCAGCACCCATGAGAAGGCTCTCGAAGTCGTGCCGCTGGAGGCTCTCAAGGAGCACGCGGTCGATGTCCCCGACGACATCTCCTCACTCGACTGACGGCGAGCGCGATCAGATCGATCGCTCGACCGAACAAGACAGAACGAAGGCCCCACACCGGCGATGATCGATCGCGATGTGGGGCCTTCGGCACGTGGTTCAGGGGGCCAGGTCGGGTCCCTTTTCCATCAGGTTGACTCGCGGAGGATGGAGAATGCTCCGGGCGACATTGCGGAAATCGAATCGATCGAGAATGCGCGCGGCATCCTCGTCACTGAGGTCGTACGCATGAGCCAGCATGCGGACGTTCTCGGTATAGAAGGCGTGCAACTTGTCCACGCCTTTGATGAACTGCAATTCGTTGCTCACGGTTGTACCTTCCGGAGGTCGGCAGGGAATCTCTCGGACTGGGTTAACGTAGCCGTTCCCTCCGCATAAGTGAATCCCGAACACCGTTCAACGGACGTTCATGCGGCGCACGTGCCGGTATCCGTCGCTTCGCGCAGCGTCGAGGCGCGATCGAGCAGACTTCTCGCGCCCGCGTCGGTGATCACGAAACCTGTGTCGGCCGAGTTCGCTGACCGGGCAAAGACCGTGCCGGCCACCCGACCATCGTCGGTCAGCAGCGGACCGCCCGAGTTGCCCGGCTGCACCTTGGCGTACACCGAATAGATCTCCCGCTGCACCGGACGGCTGTCATAGATATCGGTCCCGGTCGCGCTGACCGTTCCGCGCACCCGAGCGGGTTCGGTGCGATAGGGCCCGCCCCGTGGGAAGCCGGCCACCACGGCCGAGTCGCCCCGGGCCAGGGCCCCGGCGCGTTCCAATGGTCGGGCCTGCAGGCGTGGGACCGCGAGGATGGCCATGTCGAGGGTCGGATCGAAGGCAACGACGCTGGCGCGCAGGCGAGCACCCGTGCCGCCGACTTGCACGGTCACGGTGTTGGAACCGGCCACCACGTGGGCATTGGTCACAATGCGCTGGGGGGCCACCACCCAGCCCGTGCCCGTGCCGGCGGCATTGCACTGGACCATCGAGGAGTTGACCTTCACGATGCTCTCCGCTGCGGTGCGCACCCCGGCGGAGCGGGTGATGCCATCGTCGGGGACCTCGGTCGGCAGATCGGGTTCGGCACCCGGGTCACCGAAGACCCTGGGGAACCCGGCGTCGTAGAGCTCGCTGGTAGCCCGTCCCGCGAGATCCACCACGGCCGGGGGAGTGTTCTCCGAGACCGTGGAAAGGACCTTCGACTCATCCATCAAGCCCCGCCAGGACGCTGGCGCCAGCGGGTAGAGCGCCAGGCTCACCAGCCCCATCACCACCGCGGCGACCGCGGCGGAGATCACGGCACCGGCAAGGCTGTCCCCACGGCCGATCAGACCCTGGCGGCGGCCCGCCATGATCCGGCGACCGGCATCCGACAGCAAGCCATAGCCGAGGCTGGCCAGCAGCAGGACACCCAACAACATGACAATCGAGCGGGCGATCGGGTTCTCGCGGAAGGTATCGGCCGGGGCCATCATCTGCGGCAGCCCCCAGACGGCGATCCAACCGCCCGCGATCAGCCCGGCGACGCCCAGGGCACTTGCCAGAAACCCCCTGTACCACCCCGTGC
>JAUNUL010000149.1:0-3709 GCA_030538175.1 Propionibacteriaceae bacterium
TCGGAATCGACCTAATCGTCCTGGTGGCCTCCAGCCGTATC
The DNA here is from genome assembly GCA_030538175.1 of Propionibacteriaceae bacterium. Lineage (GTDB taxonomy): Bacteria > Actinomycetota > Actinomycetes > Propionibacteriales > Propionibacteriaceae > Enemella. The sequence continues at coordinate 42 of JAUNUL010000149.1, forward strand.
CGCAAGGAGCCTGATCTGTCATTTTCGCCCAGAGTGACGGTCAGGTCTGGCTGGTATGGGTTGTCGATGGTGTTCAGCGGAGATGACGGAAGCGTGGCTGACATACAGGTCAGTCGACCGGGATGCAGCGTCTCCAACTCGTCTCGGAAGGAGGCCACTTGCCGTGCGGTGGCCGCGGCCTGTTGGGCCAGTTGGACTTCGTCGAGCACCCAGTGGGCGTCATCGGTTATGCGCGCGAAATCAATCGGATATGAAGGACGAGGTTGGGCGTACCCCCGCACCAAGGCGCGAGACAGGACGCTGTCGACAGTCCCGATCACGACCGTGGGTTGCTGTGGATTGCGGCGCCACTCGTTCAGGCTTCCGGAGCTTTCAGGGTTGCCGCCCATCAGGGTGACGACGCGGACCTGGCCGCTGAGGCCGACATTCTCCAGCCATGCCTTCGTTGACTCGGCGGTCTGCTCCACAAGCGTGCGCATGGGGAGCATGAACACCAGCGAGCGCGGCGTGCCTGGGATGCGTGCCTCGGTCAGGCGATAGAGCCACGCAAGCACGATGGCGGCTGTCTTGCCCGCCCCGGTTGGGACTTCGAGGGCGGGAGGAAGCCCATTCGCGGCCAGCCCAACCTGATAGTCGTAGGGCGCGTTTCCCGTCGCTCGCATGAAGAAGGAGTGGAAGCTCATGGGCACCTCCTCGTGCTCAAGACGCGAGTCTATCGCGCTTGCTGCACATATAACGAAGATGTCGTAAGGTGGAAGGGTCTGCCGGGCTTCATTGGAGAGTTATGTGTGGAGGAGTAGTGAGTTCCGCACGGGCGAGTTTTCCCGGCAGGCTGACGGGGTCCGTGACATCAGGCGGCGATCAGAGCCGTTCAGCGGTGGTTGATGAACCGGACTTCGTCGCCCGGGCGGGCTTGGGCGATCCGGTCGGACGCCTCCGGCGTGAGTACGCCCACCACCGGATACCCACCCGTCACCGGATGATCGGGACCGAACACCACCGGTTGCCCGTTCGGTGGAATCTGCACGCTGCCGCGGACCATGGGTTCACTCACCAACTCCCCGAGCCCCTCCCGCCTGCTCAACGCCGGGCCGGTGAGGCGTACCCCCACCCGGTTGCTCTCCGCCGAAACGACCCACGACGCACCCACCAGCGCGGCCAGCCCGCCGACAATCCAGTCGAGTCTGGGACCCGGCGTCACTGAGAGCTCGATTGCACCGGGACCAGCGGGCCAGGCGGTGGGGGCGAAGTCGACCGGGGCGTACGCCCAATCCCCACCCGCGGCCCCGACCGGCAGCACATCCCCGACCACCAGCGGCGCCGGCCCGAGCCCGCTCAGGACATCGGTCGACCGTGACCGCAGCGTCGCGGGCGTGTCGAAGCCGCCGCGCACTGACACGTACGTCCGCAGTCCGCGCGCCGGCAAGCCCAGTGTCAGTTCCTGCCCGGCCAGCACGGGGAACGCCGCCCCGTGACCGACAGCCCGGCCATCCAGCGTCGCCTGCGCGTCGGCGCCGGTGAGAGCGACCCAGGCCGGCGCCTCGCATCGGACGACCAGTCCGCCGAACGTCACCTCCAGCGCCGCTGCGCGATCGTTCTGCCCGATCAGGCGCTGCCCGAGTCGGTACGCCGACCGATCCGCCGCCCCCGACCGGCTCACCCCGAGCGCCGCGAACCCCGGTCGGCCGAGATCACACACCACGGCCAGCGGTCCGGTCGCCAATACTCGGAAGGTCATCGGGCCACCTCAGCGTCAGGGAACACCAGCGCCCGCCCGGTCGCCGACACCCGACTCACAGGACCGCCCCTGCGCCAGGGATTGGTGGCCGGGTCCACATCCGAAACCTCATCGGGTTGCCTCGAACATGACCTCGGTGCCAGGGGACAACAGCGCGGGCTCAGCGGCCGTGGCGTCCCACAACACCACCTCGGTCTGGCCCAACAACTGCCAGCCACCCGGTGATGGCCGTGGATAGATCCCGCTGAACCGCCCGGCCAGCCCGACCGAGCCCGCCGGCACTACCGTGCGTGGGTTCTCCCGCCGAGGGACGGTCAGGCGTGGGTCGCCCCCGATGAGGTACGCGAACCCGGGCGCGAAGCCACCGAACGCCACCCGCCACGGTGTCCCGACATGGGCCGTTACGACCTCGTGTTCGGTGAGCCCGGTCAGTCGGGCGATCTCGGCGAGGTCAGGGCCGGCGTACTCCACCTGAATCCGCACCCGCCGCCAGGGCTGCGGCAGCGAGCCCGCCGGGACCGAGGTCGCCAACCGGACGATCGCCGCCCGCACCTCGGCGAGCCGCTCAGCCGGACACTGCGCGAGCAACGTCCGCGCGGCCGGCGTGAGATCGGTCAGCGGCAGGTCGGTGGCGCGCAGGGCCGCGTCGAGGGCGAGTACGCCGGCCAACGCCCGATCCGGGTCCGGCTCCTGGATCTCGATGAGCACGGCCTCGGTCCCGCAGGGCAGCAGCCGGATGTCCATGATCGCGTCCGGATCAGCGGAAGCTCGCCACGCGGATCCCGGCGCCGCTCAGCACCTCGAAAACCCGTCGGGCGATGGCGATCGTGTTGGGGGTGTCGCTGTGGACGCAGATGCTTTGTGCCGCCACCTCGATCCGGCGGCTCCCGTCAGCGGTTTCAACCTGGCCATCGACGACCAGGTCGAGCATGCGGCCGGCGATCGCGTCGGGATCGTGCAGGACCGCACCTGGTTCGCTGCGGGGGAGCAGGGTGCCGTCGGTCTGATAACCGCGGTCCGCGAACGCCTCCGCGACGGTGCCGATGCCGCGGTCGGCTGCCATCCGCAGCAGCAGTGAACCGGGCAGTCCCACGACGGGCAGCTCGGGGTTGAAGGCCTCGATGGCCTCCAGCAGGGCCTCGGCCTGCGCCTCGTGGTGGGCCATGGCCGTGTATAGCGCGCCGTGCGGCTTCACATACCGCACCTGCGTGCCCGCGATCCGACACATGCCGTCGAGCGCACCGAGCTGATAGAGCACGTCCGCGGTCAATTCGGCCGGCGCGACATCGAGGAAGCGTCGCCCGAACCCCGCGCGATCCGGATAGCTCACGTGGGCACCGATGACGACCCCACGTTCGGCGGCCGTCGCGACCGTACGCCGCATCACGACCGGATCCCCGGCATGGAATCCGCAGGCCACGTTGGCGCTCGTCACGATGTTGAGCATCGCGTCGTCGTCACCCATGCGCCATGCGCTGAACGACTCACCGAGGTCGGCGTTGAGGTCTATCTGCATCGTCCCAATTTCGTTCGTGGGTGTCGGCGGCGCAACTCACGGTCCGTCATGCTGCCGCCGAACCTCACGACCGCCGCGGTCAGCCGGCGGTGGGGCGGTCCTCGAAGCTGCGGACGAACACCGGTTGGGCAGGGGTGGAGGTCTTCGGATCGAAGCGGTAGCCCGCGGCATCGAAGTCGGCCAAGTCGCGCTCCCGGCGTACGCGGTTCAGCACCAACCAGGCCGCCATCTCCCCGCGTGCCCGCTTCGCGAAGAACGACACGATCGACCGCTTCCCGCGCGCGTCGGTGTCCTCGAACCGGGGCGAGACGACCGGCGCGCCGAGCACGCGGGCGCGGACCACCTTGTAGTACTCATCCGACGCCAGGTTGACGACCACGCCAGCACCGGGTGACTCCGCAAGATCGTCCCGCA
>JAUNUL010000149.1:3719-7032 GCA_030538175.1 Propionibacteriaceae bacterium
CCTCGTTCCGTGGCCAGTTTGGTGCCCATTTCCAGCCGATAGGGCTGCATCAGGTCGAGTGGGCGGAGTACGCCATACAGCCCCGACAAAATCCGCACCGTCTTCTGAGCCTCGGTGAAATCACGCTCACCGAACCGCTCTGTCGCGGCCATCCCGAGATAGACATCACCGTGGAACGCGAGCACGGCGGCGCGGGCATTCTCGGTGGTGAACGGGGTGCTGAACTCGGCATAGCGCTCGACGTTGAGCGCGGCCAGATCGTCGGAAATGTGCATGAGCTTCGCGACATCAGCGACAGACTTGGTGCGCATCACGTCGATGAGCTCGGAGGATTCCTCCAGCAGCCGCGGCTCGGAATTCTTGCGCGTCGCGAGTCGTGATTCATAGTCCAGCGACTTCGCGGGAGACAAGAGGATCAGCACCCAGGGAAGCCTAGCCTCCCGGCTGTCTCCGTGGGGGTTCGCATTGGTGCCTATCCGGTGCTGACCATGGAGTTTGTGGGCCTGCACTGCCGCAGCCTGAGAATCGTGTCACGGTGCACGAGGCCGCTTCGACCTGCCGGCCTGGAATCGCAGGTGCTCCCGTCAAGCCCACGACCGGAAAGACAAACGACCGGAAACACAGCGACGCCGCCGAACCCAGTGGCCTCAGCGGCGCCGATGTCGTCGGGAACGTCGCTCAGGCGGCGACGGGCTCCATCTCGTCGATCCGATCGAGGACCTCGGGGGTGGCCTCCAGGACCAGGGCCTGCATGACTGCACGGGCCTGATCGGTGGTCTTGGCGACCGCGAGGGCGATCTCGGCGACCAGCGGTGCCGAGGCCTCCTTCAGCAGTTCCTTTTCCGCCAGGGACAGGCCGCGCTCCTCGCGACGACGGACCAGGTCGCGAACGACACAGGCGATGCGCACCGGGTCACCGGTGGCGACCTCCATGCGCTGGGCCTTCATGCGACGCGACCACTGGGTCTCCTGCTCACGGCTCGGGCCGCACAGCACGGACACGAGCTCATCCAGCAGGGACTTTCCGGCTACGGTCCGGAGTCCGATCTCTTCGGCTTTGGCCACGGGCATGCAAACCGACATCCCCGTGTCGCAAATCTCGAGATCGAGATAGTCGACAGGCACCCCACGAACCTTGCGCGTCGTCGTTCCAGTGACGAGTGCGGGTCCATGATGGGGGTGGATGACGGTCTGGCCTTCGGTGAACTCCATGCAAATGCCTCGCTGAACTCGAACCATCACCCGTCTCAGCGCATCGCTGCGCGATCCCGCGCCAGTCCCAATGTGGCAGGGTCTGGGAGGAAGATGCGGGATCACGGTGCCCATGGGCTCCATCCGTGAAGCCCCCGGCCTTCCGCGAGTCGGGTCTCCATTTTATCACTGATTCAACCCCTAATGAGACGGGCGTTCCATTCGGCGGCCGGGGGGTTGCGCCCGAGCGCTCTCAGCGGCTAATGCGCGCCAGCCTGACGACCATCACAGCGGATGCGTGAGCACCAAGGAATTCCGGGCCGGGTTATAGTCCGCGCGCTTGGGTGCCGGCAGATCCGCGACCGTGCCGAGGCTGAACCCGTGCTCCATGAACCACGCCGGTGTCTGCGTCGTCAGCACGAACAATTGCCGCATCCCCCGGGCCTTCGCGGCCCGCCGTGCATGGCGCAGCATGATCGCCGCCAGCCCGCGACCCTGATAGTCCGGGTGCACGGCGACGCAGGAGAACTCGGCGGCGAGATCGTCGGCGTACTCAATCAGCGCATAACACGCGATCACCATGCCGTCGCGGACCATCACCGCGAACTGGTTGATGTCCAACTCGATCTGTTCGCGGCTGCGCGGGCGCAGGATGCCGGCCTCCTCGAGGGGCCGGATGAGCGTCAGGATCCCCTGCACATCGTCGATCCGGGCCTCGCGTGTCGACTCATAATCATCATCGGCAGACACCATCAGCCCGCAGCCGTCGCGCGTGTACAGCTCCCGCAGCAACGGCGACGCGCCCTCGGTGCCGATGAAGTGGACACGGCGTACGCCATTGCGGGCGGCCGCCAACCCCGCCGCGATGCAGTTCCGGTCCTCCGGGGACAGCTCGGCCTGCTGGTCGCCGGTGGTCAGGGTCTCCTCGGCGGTCGACAACGGCACCTGGCCGGCGTCACCGGAGGCCAGCGTCATCCGCCACCGGCCGGGATCGGATTCCATGACGAAGATCAGCTTGTCCGCGCCCAACCCGGTCGCGACCGCCTGGGCGACCTCGGCGTTGCGCAGGTTGAACGTCTCGCCCGTGGGTGAGTACCCCACCGGGGACAACAACGCGATCCGGTCCCCCTGGAGGGTCTGGCGGATCTCCGCGATGTCGACCTTGCGGACGCTGCCGGTGAGCTGGTGGTCGATCCCGTTGCGTACGCCGACCGGCTGCGCGGTCACCCACGTGCCGCCGACGACTTTCAGCGGGACCCGGGTGATGGGCGACCCGGTCTCGACGCTGGCGGCGAGGCGGGCCTCGATGTCCATGCGGAGTACGCCGATCGCTGCTCGCACGGCCTTCATCGTCGGCGGATCAGTGATGCGCAGGTCGCCAGAAAACTGTGACTGGATCCCGCGCAGGGCGAGTTCGGCCTCGATCTGGGGTCGGGCGCCATGCACGAGGACGACGTTCACCCCGAGCCGCGCCAGCAGGGCGATGTCGGCGAACAGCCGGTCGGAATCCTCACGGGCACAGTTCTCACCGGGCACGGCGATGACGAACGTGCGGCCGTGGTGGCCATGGACATAGGGGCCCGCGCTGCGCAGGGCGCTGACGAAGTCCTCGCCGGAGGTCGAATCGCCCGTCCTGCCCCAGACCTCGGGGCCGCCATCAGTGCTCACGGCATCTGACGATAGTCCCGGCGCCGGTGGCGTGGTCGCTGCCCGGGCACATCCCTACCCGGAGTCCGACTCAAGCTCCCGAAACCTGACGAAATACGGGGGTGAACGGAATAGTTGCGGTCGACTCTGTATTTGGTCAGGTTTCGGGGCGCCCCAACGCAAACAGCGGCCCCACCCAAGAGGTGGGGCCGCTGCGTGCTTGAGGCCGACCGAGACGGGCGGCCAAGGACCGGTGAAGGTCAGGAGCCGATGATGCCCTTGTCCTTCTTGACGATCACGATCGTGGCGTCACGCGGGACCGGACCGGTGGCGCCGGTGAACTCCTCCGGGAAGTTGGTGACCAGGGGGTCACCGTTGCCCGGGTGCTGGATGTTCGCGAGCATGACGCGCTGGTTCTCGGCGACGGTGAGGCCGGTGACCTCGCCACCCTTGACACCGGTCATGAGGCGCTTGA
>JAUNUL010000150.1 GCA_030538175.1 Propionibacteriaceae bacterium
AAAGTGCATAGTCAAGTCGGTGCTCGGTGCTACGTCTTTTCCCGGCGCTTGGTATCAGCTCGGCCCTCTGTCGGACACCTGCGCTCGGTCAGTCATCGGTCATCCTCAGCGAGCACCTCGAGCACCAGCAGTGTGGCGGCTCGCACGTCCTGCACGATGACCTCGGCCCGTTCAGCCGGCCGGGCCACCATGACCACCGGTATCCCCAGCTCGGCGGCCACCTCGAGTTTCGCCTCCGTGAGCGCCCCACCGGAGTCCTTGCTGACGAGCACGTCGATGTCGTGTTCTTTCATCAGTGCCCGTTCGCTGCCGGCGTCGAACGGTCCCCGGGTGCGGAGGATCGTCCAGTGCGGCCACTGTTCCTCTGGCGGCTCCACGAGGCGGACCAGCGCCCACGTGTCCCGCCAGTCCGAAAAGTGTGTCAGCCCCTGGCGCCCAGTGGTGAGGAAAGGCCGCTCCCCGAGTTCCGCCATCGCGGCCGCGGCGTCCTCGATGCGGTCCACCCAGGTCCACTCGCCGGCACGTTCATGCTCGCGCCATCCCGGCCGCAGCAACCGCACGAGCGGCACCCCTGCCTGCTCACAGGCTTCGACCGCATGGTCCGACATGGTCGCCGCAAACGGATGGGTGGCATCAACCACGAGCCGAACCTCATGGTCGGCCAGAAAACTCACCAACCCGGTGACCCCACCGAACCCGCCGATCCGCACCTCGCCGACCGGCAGGGCGGGATTGCTGACCCGACCTGCCAAGGAGGAGAGCACGCGTACCCCCGCGTCATGCAGCCGTTCAGCCAGCGCGCGGGCTTCGCGCGTCCCGCCGAGCACCAGCACGTCGCACGGTTCGGTCATGTCAACCGGAAACCTGCGGCCCCCGTGGGCCCTCACCCTGGGGGAACTCCCCGCCGGGCTGATAGGGCGGCATCGGGGCCTGACCACCGGACTGGCCCGGCGGAAGCTGCACCCCACCAGCCGGATGCGGCTCCGGCGGCAGTTCGGGCTGCGGCGGCGGCGCGACCGGCGGGATCTCCGACGGCTTGCGCAGCTCGGAGCCGGTCCAAGCCGGACGCTTCGGCCACTTGCGCAAGGCCTGGAAGATTGCGGCGACCTCGTGCTTGTCCAGGGTTTCCTTCTCGAACAGCTGGCGGACCAGCTCGTCGAGCACATCCCGGTTGGTCTCGAGCACGTCGAACGCTTCCTGGTGCGCGTTCGCGATGAGCGTCTTGACCTCTTCATCGACGATCGCGGCGACCTGCTCGGAATAATCACGGCTGTGGTTGCCGCCCATCTCCATCCCGAGGAAGGGCTCGGAGTCACCGCGGCCGAGACGGATCGCGCCGATGCGGTCGCTCATGCCGTACTGCGTCACCATCGCCCGCGCGACCGCCGTCGCCTTCTCGATGTCGTTGGAGGCGCCGGTGGTCGGGTCGTGGAAGACCATTTCCTCGGCGGCGCGGCCGCCCAGCATGTACGCCAACTGGTCCAGCAGCTCACCGCGGGTGTTGGAGTATTTGTCATCCTCGGGCATCACCATCGTGTAGCCCAACGCGCGACCACGCGGGAGGATCGTCACCTTCTGCACCGGATCGGTGCCCGGCATCGCCGCAGCCACGAGCGCGTGGCCGCCCTCGTGATAGGCGGTGATGAGCCGTTCCTTCTCGCTCATCAGGCGCGTTCGCCGCTGCGGGCCTGCGATCACCCGGTCGATGGCCTCGTCCATGTCATCGGCCGTGATCAGCTTGCGGTCACCGCGGGCCGTCAACAGGGCCGCCTCGTTGAGCACGTTCGCCAGGTCAGCACCGGTGAACCCCGGCGTCCGCTGCGCCACAGCCTTGAGCTCGACTTCCTCGGAGATCGGCTTGCCCTGGGAGTGGACCTTGAGGATCTCCCACCGGCCCTTCATATCCGGGGCGTCGACCTGGATCTGGCGATCGAAACGGCCCGGGCGCAGCAGTGCCGGGTCCAGCACATCGGGCCGGTTGGTGGCGGCGATCAGGATCACGCCACCGCGCACATCGAAGCCATCCATTTCGACCAGCAGCTGGTTCAGCGTCTGCTCGCGCTCGTCGTGACCGCCGCCCATGCCGGCGCCGCGGTGGCGACCGACGGCGTCGATCTCGTCGATGAACACGATGGCGGGGGCGTTGTCCTTGGCCTGTTCGAACAGGTCACGCACGCGTGAGGCACCGACACCGACGAACATCTCGACGAAGTCCGAACCGGAGATCGAGAAGAACGGCACCCCGGCCTCACCGGCGACCGCGCGCGCCAACAGCGTCTTGCCGGTGCCGGGCGGGCCATAGAGCAGGACGCCCTTGGGGATCTTGGCGCCGACGGCCTGGAACTTGGTCGGTTCGGCCAGGAATTCCTTGATCTCCTGGAGTTCCTCGATGGCCTCCTCACACCCGGCCACATCGGCGAACGTGGTCTTCGGGGTGTCCTTGGAAGTGACCTTGGCCTTCGACTTGCCGAACTGCATGACCCGCGACCCGCCGCCCTGCATCGAGGTCAGCAGGAAGAAGAAGATCACACCGATGAGCAGGAACGGCAGCAGCGACGGCAACACATAGTTGAAGAATCCCGGCTGCGGGACCCGCACGGCATAGTGCCCGAGCGTGCCGGCATCGACGCGCTGCTGGAGGCGCTCCGCGATCGAGACAGCCTGATCCCCGACCCAGTGGGCCTTCATCTTGTTGTCGTCATCCACGGTGACCCGGATCACCTGCTCATTCTCGACGAGCTCGACCTCCTGGAGTTGGTCGTTGCCGTTGATCTTGGCCACGACCTCGGACGTCGGCTTCTCCGAGAAACCGTCGGCACCGCGCGCGAAATCCATGATGATGAAGAGCGCGAGAATGCCGAAGATGATCCAGAACAGTGGCCCGCGGAAGATTTTCGTGAGGTTCATGACCTGCCTAATAAGGGACGTTGACGCATGCCGACCCTACCCGGGTCGCACCAATTCGACCGTCTCGTCGACGTTCGCCCGCGTACGCGCGTCCGCTGCGTCGCCGGATTCGGGGAGCAAACTCAGGAATAGACGTGTGGGGCGAGCGACCCCAGGCACCGCAGGTTGCGATAGCGCCCGTTGTAGTCGAGCCCATAGCCCACGACGAACTCGTTGGGGATATCGAACCCGACCCACTTCACGTCGACCGCGTTCTCTGCCGCTTCGGGCTTGCGGAACATGGTCATGATCTCGAGGCTCGCGGGTTCGCGGGACTTCAGGTTCGACAGCAGATAGCTCAGCGTGAGCCCCGTATCGATGATGTCCTCCACGACCAGCACGTGGCGCCCGGAGATGTCGGTGTTGAGGTCCTTGAGGATCCGCACCACACCCGATGACTGGGTGCCGGAGCCATAGGACGAGATCGCCATCCAGTCCATCGAGCAATGGATCGACAGCGCCCGGGTCAGGTCGGCCATCACCATGACGGCACCGGTCAGCACACCGACCAGCAGCACGTCCTTGCCCTGGTATTCGGCATCGATTTCGGCGGCGATCTCGAGCAACCGCGCGTTCACCTCTTCCTCGGTGAACAGCACCCGGTCGAGATCGGCAGAGACATGAGAGTGGTCCACGGGCCTCAGTCTGTCATTATCTGCAGCCGGTCATCACGCCTGCCCACCCGAAGGCCTGGAACCTCGACCCATTTCTGTCCCCGCCAGTCAGTGATCAGCGCTTCCACGGCCTTCACGTGGGCGTACGCCGGCTCGGTCGCCCCGTGCGCGAGCAGCCAGCGTCGCAGCACCCGGCGACGCAGGGCTGGTTCGTTCGGAATCCAGGCCAGCGGCAGCGGCCCGGTAAGTCGACCGCGCGGTGCGGCGTTCTCCGCGAGCTCATCCAGCAGCTGGGTGTCGTCGCGCAGCATCACCGCGGTCCGGGCCAGCGCCTGGGCGATCCCAGGGCCGAGTTCGGATTCGAGCATCGGCATGATCTTCTTGCGGACGCGGACGCGGGCGAACCCGAGGTCGTCGTTGTGCGGGTCCCGCCAGAACTTGGTGTCGAGCTCCGCACAGGCCGCTTCGGTGACCTTGCGGCGTACGCCCAGGAACGGCCGCACGAACCGATCCCGCGCGGGCGCCATGCCGCTCAACGACCGGGCACCCGAACCCCGGGCGAGGCCCAGCAGCACCGTCTCGGCCTGGTCGTCCAGCGTGTGCCCCAGCAGGACGACCGCGTCCAGTGCCTCCGCGACTTCATCGAGTGCCGCGTGGCGCGCGGTCCGCGCGGACGCCTCCGGGCCGGTCCCGTCGGGGACGACGGTGACGGCGACGACATCGGTGGCGAGCCCGAGCCGCTCGGCGCGGGTGGCCGCCTTCTTCGCCACATTGCCGGAGTCGTCCTGCAGCCCGTGGTCGATGACGACGGCACGGGCCGGCAGGTCGCGGCGCTTGGCCACGATCGCCGTGGCCGCCACCAACGCCAGCGAGTCCGCACCGCCGGAACAGCCGACGAGCAGGCCCTTGGTGACCCCACTCAGCGACTCTTCAACTGCGGCCACCAGCTCCACCATGGCCGGTCCCAGTTCCTTTTTCGCCATGCCATCCCCTGATCCCCATCGTGCCTGTTCACATGGTCGCCGATCCCGACTCAGCCGACCGTTGCGTCCATCCGCGCCACCCACAGGCCGGGCTGGTGGATCTCCGGCAGCGTCGGCAGGGTCTCCGGCGAGAACAACGCCAGGTTGAGCATCTCAATGCCGCGACTGTCGATCACGTGGCGGCAGAAGCGGGCACCATCGCGATATTGCGCGAGCTTCACGTCCATGCCCAACAACTGCCCCACGATCCGATCGAAACCGGAGCGGTTGTTCCGACGGATCTCGAACCGCTCCCGGATCTGGTGGACCGAACCGATCACCTGCGGCCCCACGCGGTCCATGATCACGTCGGCGTGTCCCTCGAGCAAGGACATGACCGCGGTGACCTGGCCGATGGAGTCACGCAGTTCCTCGCTCTGGGGCAGATAATCCAGCAGCGACCCACGTCGACCCTCGCGACTGGTGAAAGCCTTGACCAGGTCGAGCTTGGCGATGGTGGCTTGGTCGGTGAGCCCGGTCAGTGCCTCCGCCTGGCCGCGGAGATAGTCCCGCAGCCACGGAAAGGCGGTGAACTGCACTCGGTGGGTCTCCTCGTGCAGGCAGACCCACAACCGGAAATCCTGCGGGTCGACCTCAAGCTGGACTTCGGCCGCAACGATGTTGGGTGCCACGAGCAGCAGGCGGCCGTCGGGGCCACGTCGGCGGGGGCAAAGATGTCGAACTGCCCGAGCACCTTCGTCGACAACCACGCCAACACCGCACCGATCTGGGCACCGGCGAGACGTCCGGTCGTGCTGGGCTCAGGCGCCGTGGGGACGATCGATGACAGCGCCTCAACGTTGGCTCGCAGCCAGGCCGTGCGGTCGGCGACAACCACGGGGGCGGTGTCCATCGGCACGTCGATCCGCGCCGTCTCGCGCACCAGCGGCTGGGCTTCGCGGGCGTAGCGATACAAATCCTCCACCGCGCGCCGGGCCTGGTCATCGCTCACGCGCGGGCCTGGGCGCACCAGGCGCACGCCGGTGGCTTCCGCGCTCGGCCAGTGCAGTTCGTGCGTCGTGGTCATGGTGCGAGCGTACGCGGGCCGCCCGGCCAGCCCAGTCCGACATTCATCCGCGGCAGCCGCACGTGGCCAGGGTCGCGGTCACGCGGTCCAGCCAGACGCGGGTCGGGTACTCGTCCTGTTCCCCGGTCACCAGGAATGCGTACACGAGCCAGGAACCATCCTCGGTGCGGACATACCCCGCGAGCGAATGGACGTTGGTGAGGGTGCCTGTCTTCGCCCGCACCAAGCCGCGACCGGGGGCGGTCCCTTCGGCCACGAACCGGCCGGCGAGCGTACCCTCCACCCCCGCCACCGACATCCCGGTCGGAATCGCCCGATAACGATCCGCGTCCGGTTTCACGGCGAGCTGCACGGCATGGGTGAGCGCGCTCGCCGACACCCGATTCGCGCGCGCCAACCCGGACCCGTCGACGATCCGCATGCCATCGGACCAGGCCCCCAGACCGGTCAAGACTTCCTGCATCGCCGCTTGAGCGTCGGTGATCGAGCCGCTGCGGCCGCCATGGCGGCCGACGTGCCGGAACAGCACCTCGGCGGCGTCGTTGTCGGAATAGATCAGCACCTGCTCGACGATGTTCTCCACCGGCATCGACCGTACGCTCGCGACCGTGGTCGCCGCGTCGGGGGAGGTGCCGCGGGTCACCGGGCCGACCTCGACCCCGCGATGGCGGAGTTCGGCGACGAATGCATCGGCTGCGACCTGGGGCGGGTCGGCGTCTCGGGGCCCGATCGCGTCACCCTTCGGGCGTGCCCCGTCGACCCACAGCGCGGACGTTTCGGCCGCATAGTCGCGATACACCGGTATCCACTCCGGATTCCACCCCGGTCCCGCAAAGAGGGAGGTGTCAACCACGATCTCAACGGGCTGCCCCGCAGTCGGCGGCACCGGCGTCGGGCTAGCCGATGGGGGCGCATCCTCGAGTGCCGTCGCGGTGGCGGCGGCGAGGTCGAGGATGGAGCTGCGCGCCGGTGGCCCGTCGGCGGGGCCCTTCGCCAAGTACGGGTCACCGCCGCCGACCAGATAGAGACGCTGGGGTTCGGCAGGGTCCCGGAGCACCCGGGTGGTGAACCGGTGGTCGGGTCCATAGACGTCGAGCGCGGCCAGACTCGTCAGCACCTTCAGCGTCGACGCCGGCACGGCGCCCGCATCGGGGTTGTCGGCGTACAACGTCTGGCCGGTGCTCTCATCAATCACAAGCCCGAACGTGTCGCCCTTGAGCGGGCCCAGGCCGCGGATCCGTTCTGTGACCGCGGCGGCCGAGGTGCCGGGCTGGGGGCTGGCCTGATTCAGCACCGGGCTCGCCGGTGCTGCTGGGAGAGCCGTGGACCGTGCGTCCGGATGGTGGAAGACCGCGGGGTCGACGGTAGGCGTACCCCCGTCGCGATAGAGACCCACCGCGTACAGGCCCGTGCGCACACCC
>JAUNUL010000151.1 GCA_030538175.1 Propionibacteriaceae bacterium
TGACGACCTCGACGACGACGACGATGATGATGACTACGACGACCTCGACGATGCCGGGGACGACGAGATCGACCTGGTCGTCGCGATCTATCGCGAGGACGGGCTGCCGGTCGCGACAGCGCTGACCAAGGACCTCGCCAACGACCTTGATGAGCTCATCACCCAGCTGCGCCGCCAGCCCGCGGACGCCGGTGCGATCGGCATGGTCTCCCTGGTGGGGGATCTGTTCGTGATTGTCCGGGTCCGGGGCCGCAACGTGCAGGCGCTGCTGTCGGATGCTGCGGCAGCCGTCGATTGGCCCATCGCCCGCGACGTTGCCGACTTCCTCGGTGTGGACGAGATCCCCGACCCCGATGACGATTCCGAGCCCATGGGTGATCTGGGCATGCTGTCGGATCTGGGGGTGAGCGATCTGGCGATGGAGGCGTACTGCAACAACTTCGACGACAACTCCGACGAGGTCCTCGCCCAGATCGCCGAGCGGATCGCCGTCGGCCAGGCCTTCCGCAAGGCGGCGGACTCGTTCGACTGAGGCGCGTGGTCCGATGACGTCCCGCTGGGATGCGGCGTTCGATCGTGCGTTGGCTGAGGCGTACGCCGCGTCCGCGCATGGGGACATCCCGATCGGTGCGGTCCTGCTGGATCCTGCGGGCGCGGTCATCGCCGTCGGCCACAACGAACGCGAGCTGACCGGTGATCCGACCGCTCACGCCGAGGTGCTGGCTCTGCGTCGTGGTGCCGACGCGTTGGCGCTGCGCCGTGGTGCGTCGGCGAGTCCTGAGTGGCGGCTCACCGGCTGCACCCTGGTCGTCACCCTCGAACCCTGCACGATGTGTGCCGGTGCGTTGGTGCAGGCGCGGATTGAGCGGGTGGTGTTCGGGGCGTACGACCCGAAGGCGGGGGCGATCGCATCGCTGTTCGACGTCGTCCGCGACCCCCGGCTGAACCATCGACCCGAGGTGGTCGGCGGCATCAGGGCCGCGGAGTGTGCCCGGCCGTTGCTGGAGTTCTTCGGCCGGGCACCGCGATAGTCACCGCCCTGTCACCACGGGAACAGGTTCAGTGGGTGCCGTGCAGCCGGGCCATGTATTTCGCGTACTGCTTGCGACCCGACAGCTTCCAGATCGCCTTCACGAAGCCCGGCATCGGGGCGAAGAACTCCCGGGCCTCGTCTTCGGTGGCGGCGTCGTGGACCATGCCCATGAAGATCGGCAGCCCGGATCGGGGCATATTGGTGCTCATCAGCTTGCCGAACTCGTCCCATTCGGCGCGGGTGATGTGCTGGGCGAGCAGCGGCACGATCAGGCGTTCCTCCTCGGCCAGGTGGTCGGCGAGTGCAATCCGGAACCGGGTCATCGCCTCGACGAGCGTTGTGCTGGCGGCCGCCGCGGCCGGGCCGACCGCGGCGGTCGACCACTGCTGCGCACAGTCCTGGACCTGGTCGAGGAGCGCGTCGATGTCCTGATGGGCGGCGGCCATCCGCGTGATGGTGGTGCTCTCCTCGGGGACCCGGGCGTGCAGCTTCGGCCACAGGTGTGTGTCCTCCCCCCGGTGATGGTGGTGCAGGCCGCGCAGCGCCAGGTCGAGGTCGGCGACCAGTGCGTCGCGGCGGACCGGATCCGTGCCGCCGGTCTCGGCGATGAGGGTGCTGAGCAGGTCGAAGCGCGCGGACATCGTGCGATGGATCAGGCCCATGTGCCAGACGTCGGCTCCGGCCTCTGGCTTGGTCTGCGTCGGGGTGGTTCGATGGGTGTGTTCGCTCATGGTTCAACACTCGCTCGGGGTCAGCGACGACTCCACGACGAGCGCTCACCGTTGACTCACCGTTCGGGAAGGGGTGGGGGATGGCCGAGGTTGTCGAGCGGTCGGGTGCGGCCGAGTCGGGTGCCGGTTTCGCGGCCGCACTGCGCCGATTCCGTGTGGCTGCCGGGCTCACCCAGGAGGCTCTCGCGGAGCGGGCCGGGGTCAGCGCCCGCGCGGTGAGCGACCTGGAGCGGGATAGTGGGCGTACGCCGCGGGCGGCCACGGTCACCCTGTTGGCGACCGCGCTCGGCCTGAGCGATGCGGACACCCACGTTCTGCGTGCTGCCGCACGGGGGCACGAGGCAGAGTCCAAACCAAACGGACCCCACACGTTGCGCACGGAACTGCCCCGATTCCTCACCCCGCTGATCGGCCGGTCCGCTGAAATCGATGTCGTGGCACACCTGCTGAACACACCCGGACGGCAGTTGGTCACGCTGACCGGACCGGGCGGAGTGGGCAAGACCAGGGTTGCGGTGGCGACGGCGGACCGGCTGGGTGACGCGATGTTCGTGGACCTCGCCAGTGTCCGAGAGCCCGGTTTGGTGCTGCCAGCGATCGCCCAACGACTGGGCGCCGACGATGCTTCGCGGCTGGTGGCTGTCCTGCGGTCAGCGCCACGGTTGCTGGTCCTGGACAACCTGGAGCAGGTGGTGGCCGTGGGCGAGGGGCTCGTGGAGCTGCTGCAGGGGTGCCCACAGGTCCGGATCCTGGCGACCAGCCGGATCCCGTTTCGCGTGCGCGGTGAGCACGAGTTCCGGTTGGCACCGTTGAAGACCCCCGCTCCGGATGACGACCCGGCAACCGCTGCGGCGTACCAACTGTTCTGTGACCGCGCGGACGCCGTGGGGGCTGGCCCGGTGGCCGGTGAGGAGGCCGCGGTCGCGGCGATCACCCGTCGCCTCGGCGGGCTGCCGCTGGCGCTCGAGTTGGCGGCTGCCCGACTGGGCGTCCTCGGGCCGGACGAACTGCTCGCCCAATTGGACCGGACGCTCGCCGTGCTCGTCGACGGGCCGGTGGACCTGCCGGATCGGCAGCGGACGATGCGGGCCACCGTTGCCTGGAGCGAGGCGCTGCTGTCCGAGGCGGGGCAGGTCGCGTTTCGGCGGATGGCGGTGTGCGCGGGTGGCGGCTCGCTCACCGACCTCGCGGCGGTGTGTGCCTCGTCGCCGGACGCGATCGCCGAGGTGGTGCGGGCCAACCTGGCCAGTGCGGAACGCAGTGGGGGCACCCGCTGGATCACGATGCTGGAGCCCGTTCGGGAGTACGCCTGGGATCAACTCGTCGCAGCCGACGACGTGGCCGACACCGCGCGCCGGCTCGTTGAGGTGGTCGTCGACACCTGGTCCTCCGCGGGCACAAACACGGGCCGCAACGACCTGGCCAACCTGCGTACTGCGATCACGTGGGCACTGGAGTCCGGCGAATCCGATCGTGCACACGAACTTCTGGCAGCCAGCGTGGAGGGGCTGCTGCGGCTCGGTGCGTTGGAGGAGGGCCACAGGTTCGCCACGACGATCCACGCGCTGCCGCCCGCTGGTGATCCCATGGTGGCCGCGCTGAGTGCGCTGGGCGCGCTCCGACTGGCGGTGGCGATGTGGGACACGCCCACCGCGGCACAGCTCGGTGACCGGGCGGTCGAATTGGCGGATGCCACGGGGGATCAACTCCTCGCGGCCCGGGCGATCATCGCCCGCGGGTGGCAGCACCGCAATAACAACGAGTACGCCGTGGCCGCCGCAGATTTCACCGTGGCTCTGGACCGGGTGGCCGCATACGGCTCGGGGGCGTCGGATCCTGCAGCCGATCGGGTACGCCTCACTGCCCTTCACGGACTCACCTACGTCACCCTGTTCCTCGGGGACTTCGCCCAGGGACGGCGCATCAATGACGAGGCGGGCGAACTCGCCGAGCGGCTGGCCGATGAGCACGCACGGGCCCAGCACCTGATGATGCGGGCCTGGCTGGATTCCCATGCCGGTCGATTCCGCCAGGCCGCGGACGTCGGCGCTCAAGCAGTGGACGTCTTCCGGCGCCTCGGCGACCGGGTCAAGCTGGCGGAGGCGCTGCGTACGCACGGGGACTGTCTGTCGTATATGCCGGACACGCTGATCAGGGCACGGGACATGCTGGAGGAATCCCGGCTGATCTATCTGGAGCGTGGAGAGGAGAGCATCGCCGGTCAAGTGGAGGCGCAATCGGCGTACTGCTATTGGCAGTTGGGTGAACGCGCTGAGGCGCGGCGCCGGATCAACGGCGGGCTGGAGCACGGTCGTCGGTTCGGTGACTTGTGGGCGGTTGCGATGTGCACGACGCTGCTGGGGCATTTCGAGCTCGTGGATGGGGACCGGGAGGTCGCGCGGGTGTTGTTGCACGAAGGTGCCGATGCCTTCACGGTGATCGGCAACCCGCTGTACGTGCGGTGGAGCCACGAGGGGCTCGCCGCGCTCGCCATGGCAGACGGTGATCTGGCGACCGCTCGGGACCAGTTAGTGATCGCCGATCGGCTCCGCGACGAGCTGCCATCGCGCACCGGGCCGATCGATGCCGGACTGATGGCGCGTACGCGGTCAGCCCTCGAGACACCGCGCGGAAGGTGAGAAGATCACAAGCGTGACTGTGCTGACCAATATCGAACTTGCCCCCCGTGACCCGATCCTCGGCCTGACCGAAGCCTTCAACGCTGATGAGCGCGCGACGAAGGTGAATCTGGGGGTCGGTGTGTATACCGATGAGAACGGCAAGGTGCCCCTGCTGGAGTGTGTACGCCGCGCCGACGACCTGATTGCCCAGGGCCGCAAGCCCTGGGGCTACCTGCCGATCGACGGTCTCAAGGCCTATGACGACGCCGTGGCGAACCTTGTCTTCGCCGATGTGGTGGCTCGCGAGCGGCTTGCGGTCGTGCAGTCGCTCGGCGGCACCGGTGGCCTCAAGGTCGCCGCGGACTTCCTCCATCAGGCGAATCCGAACGCGGCCGTGATGATCTCCGACCCGAGCTGGGAGAACCACCGGGCGCTGTTCACCCGTGCGGGTTTCACCGTCGAGAGCTACCCCTATTACGACGCCGCGACACGGTCGGTGAACTTCGCCGGCATGCTCGACGCGCTCAACGCTGCCGCTGCCGGGACCATCGTGATCCTGCATGCCTGCTGCCACAACCCGACCGGCTATGACCTGACGCCCGAGCAGTGGGACCAGGTGCGCGAGGTGGTTGTCGAGCGGGGTCTGGTGCCGCTGCTGGACATGGCCTATCAGGGCTTCGCGAACTCGATCACCGAGGATGTCGCAGCCGTGCGGGCCTTCGCTGACGCCGGGATCCCGGTCTTCGTCACCACGTCGTTCTCCAAGACGTTCAGCCTCTATGGCGAGCGCGTCGGTGCCCTGTCGGTCGTCTGCACGGACGCCGATGAGGCCAAGCGGGTGTTGAGCCAGCTGAAGATCGTCGTCCGCACCAACTATTCCAACCCGCCGAGCCACGGTGCGCAGATCGTCGCCCACGTGCTCGCCGACCCCGAGCTGCGGCAGCTCTGGGAGACCGAGCTGGGCGGCATGCGGGAACGCATCAAGGCGATGCGGGTCGGCCTGCGCGATGGTCTTGCTGCGGCCAATCCCGATGCCGATGCGGACTACATCGTCACGCAGAACGGCATGTTCTCCTATTCCGGGCTGAGCAAGGATCAGATGGTGCGTCTCCGCGAGGAGTTCGGCGTCTATGGCCTGGACTCGGGTCGCATCTGCGTGGCCGCACTCAACGAGCGCAACCTGCCGCAGGTCGTGGACGCGATCGCCCAAGTCTGGTGATCGATCGGTTGGGGTGAACAACCTGCCGCAGAGGAGGCGCCGATTGGCGCAACACGGCCACCGCTTGCTACCTTAGTCGGCGGTGACGTGTCTGAGCGGCCGAAAGAGCTCGCCTCGAAAGCGAGTGTAGGGCGACCTACCGCGGGTTCAAATCCCGCCGTCACCGCCATTGAACTCCCTGGGACCTTTGTCCCGGGGAGTTCTTCGTTTCAGAGCGACCCGGACTTGGCGACATCCGCGGTGTGAGAAATATCTGTCTCGCGTTCCGGCCCAAGGAACGCCCCGGATTGCGGGCTGCTTGTCCGCAGAAGATAGAGTCAATTCTTGAGGGGGCTTCGAGCCCGCTACGAAAAGTCTGAGGGGGCAGTGGCCCCTTTTGGCACAAAAAAAGGGGTCCTGATAAGGGCCTCGAAGGACGGGCAAAGGAGCTTGACTTATGGGCATTCTTCGGCTTGGTTACGCTGACATCAACGTGACCGACATGCAAGAAGCCAAGTCTCACTATCTGCGGACTCTCGGCATGAAGCATGTCGAGGATGTTGACGGCGCGGTCTACCTCAAGGGCTGGGACGAGTGGGATCACCACAGCCTGGTGCTTCGTGAGGGTGGCGTCGGCGTCAACAAGTTCGGCTACAAGGTGCAGCGCAGCGAGGACTTGGACTATTTCGAGAAGAAGGCCCAGGCCTTCGGAGCGACCGTCGAGCGCATGAGCGCCGGCGAGACCCACGAAGTGAAGGACGGCATCCGCATCACCTCGCCGTCCGAGCACGTCTTCGAGCTCTATTCGGAGATGACCGAGGTCGGCAGCGATGTCGGCTTCATCAACCCCGAGGTCTTCCCGCGCGAGCTGGTGGGCGTTGGCGTTCCGGGTGTCGACCACGCGCTGATCTCGTGCGAGGATCCCGACCTGACCAACAAGTTCTTCGAGGATGTCTTCGACTTCTATCCCACCGAGCAGGTCGTGACCTCGCTTGATGACGATGCCAACATCATCGGTTCGTGGCTCGCCGCGACCATGAAGGTGCATGACATCGCCATCATCAAGGGCCCGCAGGGCAAGCTCCACCACTTCGCCTTCCAGCTCCTCGACTGGAGCCAGGTCGGTCGCGCTGCCTCGCTGTTCTCGATGGATGAGGTCTCGGTCGACATCGGCCCGACCCAGCACGGCATCACCCGTGGCACCACCATCTATTTCTTCGATCCCTCGGGCAACCGCAACGAGGTGTTCGCTGGTGGTTATCACGCTTATCCGGACCGTCCCTGCGTCAAGTGGACCCCGGATCAGCTGGGCAAGGGCATCTTCTATGTCGACCGTGAGCTGAACGAGCGCTTCACCACCGTCTTCACCTGATCGGCCGCGTCGGAGAGATCCGGCGCCAGATCAACAGCAAAGCCGAAGG
>JAUNUL010000152.1:0-4577 GCA_030538175.1 Propionibacteriaceae bacterium
CCAGGACGTGCTGTTGTTCATCGACAACATCTTCCGGTTCACCCAGGCGGGTTCAGAGGTGTCGACCCTGCTCGGTCGCATGCCGTCCGCGGTGGGCTATCAGCCCAACCTGGCGGACGAGATGGGCCAGCTCCAGGAGCGCATCACCTCGGTGCGTGGTCACTCCATCACGTCGATGCAGGCCATCTATGTGCCCGCGGATGACTACACCGACCCGGCGCCGGCGACCACCTTTGCCCACCTGGATGCCACCACCGAGCTCTCGCGAGAGATCGCCTCACGTGGTCTGTATCCGGCGGTGGACCCGCTCACCTCGTCGTCGCGCATCCTTGACCCGCAGTACATCGGTCAGGAGCATTACGACACTGCCATCCAGGTGAAGCAGATCCTGCAGCGCAACAAAGAGCTCCAGGACATCATCGCGATCCTCGGCGTCGACGAGCTTTCCGAAGAGGACAAGATCGTCGTGTCTCGTGCTCGCCGCATCCAGCAGTTCCTGTCGCAGAACACCTATATGGCCGAGAAGTTCACCCAGGTGCCCGGTTCGACCGTGCCGCTGGCTGACACCATCGAGGGCTTCCAGATGATCTGCCGCGGTGACGTTGACCACATCGCCGAGCAGGCGTTCTTCAACGTCGGTGGCATGGACATGGTCATGGAGAACTGGGACAAGATCCAGAAGGAAGGCTGAGCATGGCGGATCCACTGCACGTCGAGGTGGTCTCCGCTGACCGCGTGGTGTGGTCAGGTGAGGCCAGCCAGGTCGTCACGCGGACCACGGAGGGTGACATCGGCATCCTGCCTCGTCACCAGCCGATGCTGGCCCTGCTGGTGCCCAATGCGGTGGAGATCTTCGCCACCGATGGCACCCGTGAGGTCATCGCGGTGGACGGCGGCTTCGTCTCGGTTGACCACAACCGGGTGTCGATCCTCAGCGAGTTCGCGTCAAGTGGCGAGATTTCGCTCGAGCGCGCGGAGCGTGAACTGGCCGAGGCCGGCAAGCTTCTCGACGACGGCGACCAGAGCGAGGAAACCCGCAAGCAGTTCCTGCGGGCCTCTGCCCAGGTGAAGGCAGCGCGCAAGCTCAACGGAGGCAACTCCGGCGTCTGAACGCGCAAGGAACAGCGATCGGCAGGGCCGGCGTACCGTTTGGTGCGCCGGCCCTGCTGTGCGTCTGGACCCTTGCTGGTCCCGATGCCGCCGGGCGGCGGGCCTGCAGGGATCGAGCAGAAGCCTGTCCCCGTGGGGCAGATTGGAGTTCGCTGCCCTCGGTCGCTAGATTCACGCCATGGAGTGGGCCGGGGTGTTGCCGGGCGTGGTCGCCCTGCTGTTGCTGTGCCTCCTCGCTGTCTTGGTGTGGCCCTTCATCCGTCGGCATCTGCTGTCCCGCCATGGCACCGTTTTCGACTGTGAGCTGAACCTGGTGACCTCCGGTGAGCCCCAGTGGCAGCTTGGTCTGGCGCGTTGTGCTGGTGATCAACTGGAATGGTTTCCGCGCCATGGAGTGCGCCTGCAGCCGGCGTACACGCTGAGCAGGACCGCAAGTGGCGGGATCCGGGCCCAGACCCGCACCACCGACCCGGATGGCCTGAACGGGCAGCGGATCGTGCGGCTGGAGCCTCTGGGCGGGTCGGCCACCGTGTGGGAGTTGGCGCTGGGGGAAGACCCCCTGACTGCGCTGCTGGCGTGGTTGGAGGCTGCTCCGCCGAGCATTGGCCGGTTCCGGTCATGATGGTGATTGGCCGGTTCAGCTCATGACCCGCACAACCATCGGTCTCGGGCTGACCGGGCTGGCCGCCATTCTGGCCTTGGTCGTGTGGTTGAGCGGCCGACCCGACTGGTGGGGTGGGCCGGCGATCTTCGGTGTGCTCGTCGTGCTCTATTGGTCACTGACGTCGTTGCTGTTCGACCCGCCGTCCTCCTGAACCGCCGGCGCTTCTCTGTCGCCACCTGGCACCCATAGCACCTCGCCGTCAGTGCCATTGACGGCGCGCGCACAGATGAACAGCAGATCGGACAAACGATTGAGATAGCGCACGGCGATCTCGTTCACCCCACCAGGGACATCGTCGGTCCCTGTGACATCGCCGTGGGTCTCCATCGCCACCCAAGCGGAGCGTTCGGCTCTGCGACAGATGGTCCGGGCGAGGTGGAGGGCTGCGCCGGCCGGCGTACCCCCAGGGAGGATGAACGAACGCAGTGTCGGCAGGTCCTCGCCGAACTCATCACACCAGGCCTCGAGGCGATCGACAGCGTCGGCGGTGATGCGCAACGGTGGATATTGTGGGGATTCCTGGAGCGGATTCGACAGGTCGGCACCGACGTCGAAGAGTTCGTTCTGCACGCGATCCAGCGCGGCTGCGATGGCATCGGGCATCAAGCTTCGGTGGGTGAGTGCGACGCCGATGGCCGAGTTGGTCTCGTCGACGTCCCCATAGGCGGCGACCCGTGGGTCGGTCTTGCGGGCGAGCGACATGTCCGAGAGTCGGGTGTCCCCGCCATCGCCGGTGCGCGTATAGATGCGGCTCAGAACGACCATGTGCGCCAACCTACCCGACGGGTGCGCCCGGACCCGGGGGCGAGCTTCCCGGCCGAGGTCGGGGCGGGCCACTAGGCTGTCCCGCGTGATCTCGTTCCGCATTCTTCCCGCACTGGTCGTCGCGTCGCTTCTTCCTCTGGCAGGGTGTACGCCGGCCACGGTGAGTGGGACCGGAAATGGGGTTACGACGACGGCTCCGGGCAGCAGCCTGTGCCGCTACGAGGCCTCCGGTCAGCCGGCCCGGGCGGTGGACCCACCATCCACCAAAGATGTGGCGATGACGGGCACCGTGGGCTTTGTGCTGAACACGAATCAGGGGCCGGTCACGATCACGATGGATCGCTCGTCCGCCCCCTGCACCGTGCATTCCTTCGAAGCGCTCGCGAAGCAGAAGTTCTTCGACGACACCCTGTGCCACCGGTTGGTGGATTCCGGCATCTTCGTCCTGCAATGCGGGGACCCGACGGGCACCGGCCGGGGTGGGCCCGGCTATCGCTTTGCCGATGAGGTCAAGGGATCCACGACCTATCGGGCGGGGACTGTCGCCATGGCCAACGCCGGTCCGAACACCAACGGATCCCAGTTCTTCCTGGTCTATGCAGACTCGGAACTGCCGCCGAACTATACGGTGTTCGGGCACCTCGACGAGGAATCACTGGCGGTCGTCAACCGCATCGCGGTCGAGGGTCAGGACGGCAGCAACCCCGATGGGTCCGGGCGCCCCAACAACGAGGCCCGCATCATCGACGTGACACAGGCTCAATAGCGCCGCCAGCCCGTGGCCGCGGTTCGACGACCCCGGCCGATGGGGTCTGGGGACGGGCGAGGGCTCGGCCGCCGTCCAGGAAGCGCCGCACGGCGGGGATGAAGATCTCGGGCGCTTCACTGTGCACCCAGTGGCCCACGCCCTTCAGCATCATCAGGCGTGCCCGGGGGAACCAGTGCCGCATCGCGTCGCTGTATTCGGGGAGGATGTAGTCGGCCGCAGCGCCACCGATCCAGAGCACGGGCTTCTCGAACGGCACGCCGTTGGGTTCTTCCCAGCCGGCCAAGGAGTCGAGATTGCCGGCGATCAGCTGCAGGTTGGGTTGCCAGAACCACGATGGCCCCGTGCCGTTGCGGCCCTGCACCCGATGCAGGTTCTGCAGCAGGAACTGACGGACGGACGGATCCGGCACCTGTTCGCTGATCCGTTCCTCGGCCGTCCTGCGGTCAGGCAGGTCGGCGATATCGAGTGTCACCATGGCGTCCACGAGCGAGTTGAACTGGCGGACACCGTGATAGTGCACCGGCGACATATCCACGACGACGAGACGGTCGACCAGGTGTGGGTAACGGATCGCCAGGTTCATCACTGCCTTGCCGCCCATGGAATGGCCGACGAGGGACAGCGGTGCATAGGGTTCGAGGAATTCGGCGAGATCATCGGCCATCTGGTGATAGGAGAGCGAGTCCGTCCAGACTGAGCGGCCGTGATTAGGCATGTCGATGAGGATCGACTGATAGGTCGGGCCGTCTCCGGTGGCGAGCGCCTTGGCGATCGTGGTCCAGTTCTTGCCCTGGCCGAAGACACCGTGGCAGAACGCTACGGTGGGCCCTCTGTCGCCGATCTTCAGACTGTGCAGGCCCTCGCTGCGGGTGAACGTCACGTGCCCCATCTCCTTCTAGCGACGCCGATCCCAGCACCCCCGGTGCCAGTGCCGCCGCTCATCGATCGCTGACTGGCTGCCGAGCGCTGCTGTGCGTGGCCACACTACGACGTGGGCCACACCGACAGCGATGGACTGATGACAGCCCGGGCAGCGATAAATCTTGGTGGACGAGCCCGCAGGGATGCCGCGCACCAGCCATTCGCCATCGCTGCGTGTCTGGGCCGTCGGGTGATGGCCACCGAGTGGGCGGTGGGGCCGGGCGTGCTTGGACCGGCGACGTTGGTTGGGCATGTCAGTTCCTGTAACGGGCTTCGTGCCAGGAAAGCACGTGGCCGGCGGGAACCGAAATCCGCGTGACGCCCTGAGGAACACAGGGAGTGTCGGGC
>JAUNUL010000152.1:4609-7004 GCA_030538175.1 Propionibacteriaceae bacterium
TGCTGCTCTCAGCTGTCAGACAGATCAGCCGCGAGGATTCGAGGCGTGCAGCTCCGCGGTGGAAGCCTGCAGCTCGTCGATCGCCGCCGCCTGGTCATCGGCCGCCGCCAGCTGGCGGAGCAGACGTGCGGGGCGGTGACCCGGCTCGCCGGTCTCGGCATAGATGCCTTCGACGATCTCCAGGACGCGCTTCGGAGTCATCTCCTTGAGCACGTCGAACGGGTTGGGCATGCGGCAGCCTTCGCGCATGCCGGTGTTGACGGCGTCGACCGAGGCGTAGTTCTCCTCGACCATCTTCACGCAGTTGTTCAGGTACTCACCCACGAGGCGGTCGGGGAGCTCGGCCTTGCGCGACTGCAGCGGGCGACGGATCGGGCCACGGTCGTCGGTGGGCTTGAAACCGTCATAGGTATAGAAGCCCTTGCCGGTCTTGCTGCCCATCATGTTGGCGATCACCAGACGGGTGAGGATCGGCGCGGGGGCGTTGACACGGTTCTTGGTCTCGTCATAGAGCTTCTCGAGCACAGCGAGGCAGACGTCGTTGCCGATCATGTCGGCGAGCGCCAGCGGGCCCATCGGGTAGCCAGCGGCCTCGACCATCGCGGCGTCGATCTCTTCGCGGGTCGCGAAACCGTTCTCATAGAGGTTGATCGCGGAGCCGATATAGGGGATCAGCAGGGCGTTGACGATGAAGCCGGCGCGGTCGTTCACGACGACGGGTGACTTGCCGAGGCCCTTCAGCAGCTCAACGAGGTCGGCGATGATCGCGTCATCGGAATAGACGGTGCGGACAACCTCGACCAGCGTCTGCACGGGCGGGTTGAAGAAGTGGACGCCCACGACGCTCTCGGGCCGGGACACGGCCGCAGCGATGGCGGTGATAGCCAGCGAGGAGGTGTTGGTCGCCAGGATGGCGCCAGCCGGAGCGGCGGCATCCACGGTCTTGAAGATCTCCTGCTTGACGGCGAGATCCTCGAACACCGCTTCCACGATCAGCTGGCAGTCGGCGACGGCCTCAGCGGTGTCGGTGAAATAGGTGATGCGCCCGACGAGAGCGGCCTGCTCTTCCTCGGTCATCCGGCCCTTGGTCACGGCGCGGCCGGTGGACTTGGCGACGATCGAACGACCGCGATCGAGGGCTGCTTCGCTGTTGTCAACAGCGTGCACCTCGAAACCGGCCTTGGCGAACACTTCAGTAATGCCGGCACCCATGGTGCCCTGGCCGATGACGGCCACCTTCTTGTTTTCGGTCACGTTCCGTGAGTTTAGCTAGTTGCTAATCGCGGTGAGCAATGTTCACGGATCGACCAATAATTGTACGCCCGGTCCGCGGAGGGCCTACAATGCCGCTCCTACCGGCCAGTAGGTCTCGGTGCCGATGCGGCTGGACGTCAGCCCTGGCACGGGGAAAGCCGGCTCAACGAGTGAGCCGGCTTTGCCGTGGGGTGGGTCAGCGACCTGTGGGTTGCAGGCCTCGGTCAGCGATACATCGGAGACTGGGAGATGGGCCAACCCATGCGATGGACCACCGTGAACTCGATCTCGGCGTCGCCCAGCCCGAAGTCCTTGAGCTTGAGGTTGAACTCGGGGTTCTCGACCATTCGCCGAGCGATTTCCTCGTTGGTCCACACATCGAAGACCTTGAAGCCGTCAGCGACGGGGGCTGCCAGGTGCACCAGCGGTCGTGCGGGGGAGACCGCGACCACATGCTCCAGCACCTGGTTATAGCGTTCCTGCAACTCGGCGGTGTCGCCCTTCCAGTGGAAGGTGACCAGGATCGTGTCACTCATTGTCGTCCTCCTTGACGCGAATGGTGGGTGGGGTGATCGCCACGAGGGAAATGGCCAACTCCTCGAGGAAGTCCTCGTCATTCGGCAGGATCTCGGCGTTGCCGCCAGGACCGAACTGGTCGGACTCTGCGACGATCTGACCGGAATGCATGTCGTCCTGGTCCACACCCACGGTCACACTGCGATCACGCCAGCGCAGCGTGAAGCTCAGGTGTCCGGTGCCGCACTCATCCTCGAGGATGATCGGGTCGGCCCCGGCAGTGAGCATGGAGTTGGCCTCGGCGATGACGTGTTCGGCCTTGATGCGCAGGCCGAACCACTCCCACAGGGCGACGGCGATCTTCTCCGGACGGGAACGCCGGAACACCAGCGTCGCCGTGGAGTCGCCGCCCGTGGTTGCTTCACGGACACGCACCATGAACGGAGTGAGCACGACATCGTGCACGCTCTCGTTGGCGATGGGGGGATAGAGATGCGGATCGCGGATCATCAGTTTGACCTCATCAGTGGCGAGCGAGTGCCGCCGGTTTCCTTGTCGGAGGAGTCGAAGAAGTCCTCACGGTAGGTATCCCTCGGGAACAGCCGCTTCTTCATGAGCAACTTCA
>JAUNUL010000153.1 GCA_030538175.1 Propionibacteriaceae bacterium
GAGCACGCCGAACGGGATGCCGATGAAGAATGCGATGTCGACGCCGCCGAGCGCGTCGATGAGCTTATGGAAGCCTTCGAGTTCCACCAGCATGTAGTAGTCAACGGTCAGGCCCGTCGCCTCCCCGACCGAGAGCTTCAGGGCATCGGCGCCCAGGTTGTCGGTCGGGCCCAGAATGTCGGGTGGGACGGTGCCGGGAACATGCTCATACATCGACGTGAGCATGAACTCCAGGCTCTCGCCCCAGCCGTTGGTGAAGCCGTTCGGGTAGTACTCCCGAAGTGGTGAGCCCTCCGGGAACGGCATCTTGGCGGTGTTGCGGGGCAGGGAGACCAGGACGGTATCGCCCGTGCGAGTGTCGATGCTCGCGAGGATGACCGTGTCGGTCCGGGTGCCCCACCGGTCTGCTCCGGCATCGCCGCCGAGAAGCAGGATGTTCAACCGCGACTTGTTCTTCCACGGATTGCGCTTGTCCAGGTTGGGCGCCGTGCCCGACCTGAGGTCAGCGCCGCCCTTGAAGATCGTGTCCAGCAGGCGGGATTGGTCGAAGGAATAGCGTGCGGCGACGGCCATCGGGGTGGCGACGGTGAGCACCAATGCCCCCACGAGCACCGAACTCAGCAGCCGTTCGGCTCGGGTCAGCAGAGTCGGTCGCAGGCGCAGGTGTGTCACAACGATGAGGGCGGCCCACGCGAGCGCCAGCAGGGGGAGCAGTCCCACCAAGATTTTGAGCATGAACGAGTTGACGCCGAGCCCGAGAAGCGAGCTCGGGGCCAGCCAAGCCCACAGGGCCAGCCCCAGCAGCACCACGCCGAACGTTCCCGCCGTCACCAGACCCGCCTTCCGCAGACCGGAGCGGATGAGGCCGGACCCGGGAACGTAGGCGCCCAGAATCGTCCAGAGCGCCGCCCGGCCAAAGTCGAGATGGCCTCGGGCGGGTCGGGGAGTGCGCTCGCGCATGGAGGGTCTCCTCGTTCCGGACGGCAGCATTGTGCAAATGCTACTCGCCACGCCGAAGTGGGGGAATTTGATGTTCGACCCAGCGGCCGGCCCCTTCGGTTTGTCGTCCCCGGCGGGGTCTACTAAGCTGACTCCGCGTTGAGGAGGCGTCGCCTAGTCAGGTCTATGGCGCCCGCCTGCTAAGCGGGTTTGGGACTTAAATCCCATCGCGGGTTCAAATCCCGCCGCCTCCGCGCTTTCTGAGCCGCGACATCCATTCCGTACGGTGTCGCGGCTCAGGCTTTTCTGCGCTCGGTTCCGGGCAACAACCAGGCGGTCCGGAGGTGGAAAACACAGGCCCCTCCCAGCGATGGGAGGGGCCTGGAAGAGACAACCACTCGGGGTTAGCGCGCGCGTCGGGGCCGGTCGCCGAACGCAGGGGTGTCCTGGTCGGGAGCGGAAGGCCTCGGAAGTGTGGGATACGGCGCCCGGGGCGTAGGGGTGTCGATATTGGATGAGTGACCCGTGGATTCGGTCCAAGGAGAGGCTCCAACGGAGCCCGACGTGTCAACCGGTGACGGCCGGGCAGGCAGGCTCTGGGGGGCAGATGGATCGGCGCTGGGCTGGTCGCTGCTCTCCAGAAGGGGGACAGGAACCTCACTCGTGGTTCGGGAGGTATCCGACTTGTAGTAGTAGTGGTTCCCGTAGCCGCCATAACCGTAGCCATAAAGGACAGAGCCCATGCTGCGCGGATTGGCCATGTTCATCACAGTGCCCAAGAGGCGTCCCTGAACCCGATCCAGCACCTTCGTGCTCAGCTTGACCTGTTCCTTGAATGTCTTGCCGACCCTCAGTACCAACAGAGCGCCGTCACACAGATTCGTCAACAGGCCTGCATCGGTGACCGGCAGCAACGGCGGGGCATCGATCAGCACCATATGATCCCGGCTCAGCTCGCGAAGCACGTCAGCCATGCGTTGCGAGCCAAGGATCTCGCTGGGGTTCGGTGGGATCCGTCCCGCCGGAATCAGCTTCAACAACGGGTTGTCGGTTGGGATCATCGCCTCTTCAATGGGGACCTCGCCCGCGAGCACCTGAGTCAGGCCAACCTCGGAGTCTGCTTGGAAGATTCTTGCCTGCATCGGCCGACGAAGGTCTGCGTCGATGATGACCGTGCGCTGGCCCGAGGCTGCGAGGACGCGCGCGAGGTTGGATGCGATGGTCGACTTGCCCTCGCCAGGGTTGGGGCTGGTCACGACGAAGCAGCGGATCGGCTTGTCCACATCGACGTAGCGCAAGTTCGTCCGCAGCTGGCGCAGGGCCTCGGCCGCGATGCCCAATTCGTCGACAGTGGACTTGCCACTCTTGTTCTTCGTTGCCTCATCCCTGCTCAGGGACGGAGTCTTGGGAATAACGCCCAGGGACTGGCTGCCTGTCAATTCCTCGACGTCCTTGATGTCGCGAACCCTGTTGTCCACGCGCAAGCGGACAATGGCAATGGCGAAGCCGATCAACAGACCGATGGCTGCGCCGATGGCGACGATTCGCCACACCTGCGGTGCAACAGGCTTGGTGGGGATAAGAGCGTTCTCGAGCGGAATGAGGCGGACGACCGGCAGGCCGTCGCCACCTGAGGTCTCGAGCCTCGCGGCCTCCTCAGCAGTCGCCTTCATGAACGCATCAGCCAAGTCACGAGCCTGCGTTGGCGTGGACGCTTGGGCGGTGATCTTCATGAGCGGTGCGCCGCGAACAACCGCACCCGATGCTCGGGACACCAGAGACTCTGCGGGCACGGCCAAGCCCAATTCCTGCACGACCCGCTCCGCGACCGGGCGGCTGTTCACCAGGGTCGTATACGTCGTGGCGCGTTGCGAGCCCAGCGCGTCACCGGAGAAGGCATCGCCAACGCTGGCTGGAGTGCCGGCTCCGATGTATCCAGTGGCTGTGGACTCATAGACCGTCGGCTGCACCATCGCGTAGCCGAAGCCCAGGATGGTGCCGAGAACCAAGCATGCCAGGATGAGCTTGAGATTGGCGCGCGTGAGCCGCACGAATTCCGTTAGTGTCACACTGGTTCCTTTGGAGATAGCCGTCCGGGTCATTCTGCCACTGCACGCGTGTTTCGTGTACTTCCGGAACGCCGAGCGGAACAAGGCTGTCGAGGAAGATGATCAGGGCGGGGTGTTGACTTGCATTATGCGCAATATCAGCGGGCGCTGGCGAACGGGACATGTGAGGTTCCCTGCGCACGCGCCCTAGGATGGCGCGCATGACTGTCGATCCGCCGCTCGCCGTGCGGGTTCAGTTTGCCCATGCCGTGGTGCAACATGTCGCGCAGGAGGCTGGAATCCGTCTGCTCCACCTCAAAGGGCCGACCATGTCGCCTGAACTCATCGCGGGCCGCAGCCCCTCAACTGATGCCGATGTGTGGGCACAGCCAGGCCAGGCGCAGCGACTGATCAAGGCGTTGCGCGATGCGGGATGGGTCAAGGTCACCAGCTTCCGCAGCGGGTCCGCGTTCAAGCATGCGGCGACACTGCATCACAGTCTGTTCGGATACACAGATATTCACCGATTCTTTCCGGGTCTCCAGGCGCCGGACGCGTTTGACCGACTATATGACCGCCGGGTAACACGCAGTCTGGCCGGGATTGACTGTGCCTGTCTGGATCCCGTCGCGGAGCGGTTGGTTCTGGTCGTGCACGCCGCCCGTTCCCAAAGCCGATCCAGCGATCTGGACTTGGCGTGGCACAAGCAGCCCGAGGGTGTACGCGCGGAGATTATCCAACTGGCCAACGAGGTGGAAGCGCAGGTGGCGCTGGCGGCAGCGCTGGGAAATCTTGCGGATTATGAGGGTGCCAAGTCGTATCGGATGTGGCGTACGTATACGTCGCCGTCCACCAGGCTCGAGCGACTCCGCGCGAGGATCGAGTTGGCACCGGACTGGAAAGCCCGAGCCGGTGAGCTGGTCGCCGGCTGGCAGCCGAACACTCGATACGAAGAAATTCGGAGCGGGCGGCCGCTGGGGCAAATGGGGCGCGTCCGGTTCACGCTCCAGCACTATCTGCGACTGGCTCGCATGCTTGGCGGAGCTGTGAAGAATCGGGCTCGGCGGATCATGCGATGAAGACATTTCTCTGGGCACCCTGCGCGGTCCTCGAACATTGGGATGGCTGCTATCTGGCTCCGCTGCCGAGCGGGCCGCTGCTGGTTCTGTCGGCCAGCGCTGCAGACGTGGTGGCCTGTGTATCCGACGGCGACGACGAAGAGGCAATCGTCGGGCGGCTGGCCGAAAGCGTCGGCCTGCAGGCGTCAGTCATTCGCGAGGATGTGCTGCAGGTGCTGGCTACGCTGGTGAGCCACAACATCCTCCTGGAGCGCCATGAGTGATCAGCTGAGCATTGTCTTTGTCTGTACCGGCAACATCTGTCGGTCCCCCTACGCCGAGCGACGAGCAGCCTCGCTCAGCCGTATCCATCGGTTTGCCAGCGCAGGAACACGCGCGGTGGTGGGGTCACCGATGGACGCGTTCATGGCCGCTGAAGCC
Organism: Propionibacteriaceae bacterium; assembly: GCA_030538175.1. Taxonomy (GTDB): domain Bacteria; phylum Actinomycetota; class Actinomycetes; order Propionibacteriales; family Propionibacteriaceae; genus Enemella. Next base: position 4,487 of record JAUNUL010000153.1, read on the forward strand.
AGGGAGAGGGGGGCTGACCCCAGAGGCTTTTCATCCAAACAGGTTTCGTGGGATCTGTTGGATGCGGCCGATCTCATCCTGACCGCTGAGTCGGGGCAACGCAGTTGGCTCTTGAGCGACTGGCCTCGTCTGCGCAGTCGGCTGCTCACCGTCGGCCATTTTGCGAGCATGCTGCCCGAGGCGCCCAGTGGATTGGATCCGCGCGCAGTGATTCAACAGGTGGTCGGTCGGCGAGAGCAGGTGTCAGCAGCCTTGGATGTCCCAGACCCGTATCTCAAGGGTCGAGAGGCTGCGCACGCCTGCGCCGATCTGCTGGATGAGCTGCTGGGCAAAATCTTCCTGCATCTCGGATAGCGCCCAAAGAAAAGAGGCCACCGGCTGGTGCCGGTGACCTCTTCGCCTCAGACTCCAAGCCTGGTCAGGCGCTCAGTCCCTTCTTAAGGGTCTCGAGTTCTGCCTTCACTGCCTCGGGCACATTCCCCAGCTTCTCGAACCACTCCTCGATGAGGGGGATTTCGTTCTTCCACTCCTCGGCGTCGAACCGGGTGGCCGCGTCCAGCTTGGCCGGGTCCAGGTTCAGACCGTCAACATTGAGCGAACCGTCAGCGGGAATCGCGCCAGCCGGGGTGTCGATGGCTTCGGCGTCGCCCTCGAGGCGCCGCACGACCCATTCGAGCACGCGGCTGTTCTCACCGAAGCCGGGCCAGAGGAACTTGCCCTCGGCCGACTTGCGGAACCAGTTGACGAAGAAGATCTTCGGCAGCTTGTCGGCATCCGCCTTCTCACCGATATTGACCCAGTGCTGGAGATAGTCGTTGGCGTTGTAGCCGATGAACGGCAGCATCGCCATGGGGTCACGACGGACGACACCAACGGCGCCGGTCGCGGCGGCGGTGGTCTCCGACGAGCAGGTGGCGCCCATGAACGTGCCATGGTTCCAGTCGCGGGACTGGGCGACCAGCGGGATCGTGCTGGCGCGGCGACCGCCGAAGAGAATGGCGTCAACCGGCACACCCTTCGGGTTGTTGAAGTCGTCCGACAGAATCGGGCACTGGGCGATCGGGGTGGTGAACCGGCTGTTCGGGTGGGCGGCCTTGGCCTCCGAGTCGGGGGTCCAGGGGTTTCCGTGCCAGTCCGTCAGGGCATCCGGCTCGAAGTCGGTCATCTCCTCCCACCAGACATCGCCATAGGGGGTGAGCGCAACGTTGGTGAAAATCGAGTTGCCGGCCTCGACGGTCCGCATCGCGTTCGGGTTGGTGTGATAACCGGTGCCGGGCGCGACGCCGAAGAAACCGTTCTCCGGGTTCACCGCATAGAGACGGCCATCCTCGCCCCAGCGCATCCAGGCGATGTCGTCGCCGAGGGTCTTGACGGTCCAGCCCGGAATCGTGGGCTCGAGCATCGCCAGGTTGGTCTTGCCGCACGCGGACGGGAAGGCCGCGCACACCACATACTTCTTGCCCTCGGGGGAGGTCAGCTCAAGGATGAGCATGTGCTCAGCAAGCCAGCCTTCGTCATGGGCCATGGCTGAAGCGATGCGCAGGGCATAGCACTTCTTGCCGAGAAGGGCGTTGCCGCCATATCCGGAGCCGAAGGACCAGATTTCCCGGGTCTCGGGGAAGTGCGAGATGTACTTCGTGTCATTGCACGGCCATGCAACGTCTTCTTCGCCCTCGGGAATGGGGTGGCCGACGGAGTGGATGCACTTGACGAACGGCTTGTCCGTGCCCATCGCATCCAGCGCGGCCTGGCCCATGCGGGTCATGATCTTCATGGAGATCACGACATATTCGGAGTCGGTCAACTCGACGCCGAACTTCGGGTCGTCCGCGTCGATCGGGCCCATGCAGAACGGCACGACGAACATCGTGCGCCCCTTCATGCAGCCGTCATAGAGCTCCGACATGGTCTGCTTCATCTCGGCCGGGGCGGCCCAGTTGTTGGTCGGGCCAGCGCCCGCCTCGGTTTCGGAGCAGATGAAGGTCTGGTCCTCGACGCGGGCGACGTCAGAGGCGTCCGACCGGAAATAGAATGAGTTCGGCTTCGCTTCTTCGTTGAGGCGGATGGCCACGCCACGATCGACCAGGTGGTCGGTGAGTTCCTTCCACTCGGCGTCGGATCCGTCACACCAACGGATCGCATCAGGCTTCGTGAGCTCGGCTACCTCAGCCACCCACGCGATCAGCGCTTCGTGGGTGGTGGGTGCGTTCTGGCCAACGGTGGCAGTCACGTCCTTGTACTCCTGCAGGTTTATAGGGGATGGTCCAGTCGGGGTGCCACAACTCTACCTGACCCAGGTGTGGCAACGAACCGAATGCGGCACGCTGCCTGTGAGCCTGCTCACGCCCTCCGCCGCGCGGTTCCATCAGTCCTGTGACGCTCGATTTGGCCTGCTCCGGTCCATGCGCTAGAGTTTCTCCTCGGTCGCCTGATTGACGGCCGGCCGGCGCTCGTAGCTTAACGGATAGAGCATCTGACTACGGATCAGAAGGTTGGGGGTTCGAATCCCTCCGA
>JAUNUL010000154.1 GCA_030538175.1 Propionibacteriaceae bacterium
CGGGTGCCAACCGTTCTGACGGAGAAGCACGGCATGGGGCCCTGAGCGGGAACACCCGGCCTCCAGTCAAGGAGAGCTTTGCCATGCGCCGGCCCTATTCCCCCACCTGCTCGTAAACACCCAGCCTTCTGCGTGACGGTTGCCGCTTGCGGCACGGTTGGTGCAAAACCGGTGCTGAAACCACCGCCTTTTCGGCCTTTCCAGGTAAGACCTGCGAAAGGACTCGACCATGCCCCCATCAACCCTGCTCCGGACAGAGACCGGGAACGACCCTGCGTGCTACCGGTGCGCAGATCCCCGAGCGCTGTTCACGATCGATCAACATCCGCCACGGAATGACCAGCCCGCGCACGGCGACGAGTGGGATTGGGTGCTGGCAGCACCATTCCGGGCGCATGTCCGGCGGGTCCTGACCGAGGAGCCGCTGCCCTGGCGCGCCTTTGCAGGCCATGCCTTGGTGCCCGACAACGTTGTGCGCCGTCTCCTCGGGCTGCAGGTCCCGCCGGCACGCCGGATCCCACCGCATTACGCGCGTGCGCTGTTCGGCATCGATGGCGAGGGACTCCGCAAGAGCTTGGCGCGTGTGGTGGCCCCCGACGAACTGGTCCAAGCCGCCCGGACGCTGCACGATGCGGGTTGGCTCCTTGGCGATATTGCTTGGGCCGGGGATCTGCCTGAACAGCACCTCGCAGCTCTGCTGCAAGGCGCGGATTGGTGGGTCACCCATCGCAACACCCTGCTGCTGACCGCCGCTGTGCGGGCGCACGGCCTCGAGCCCGACCTGGACGAGCCGCTCGATCCCACCAGTGCGGCGGCCTAGGGTGACGATCGTGTGGATAGCTGCCATCGTCGCCGGGCTGCTGACCGGGCTTGCCACAGGGCCCGTGCTGCGGTGGCTGCCGGAGCCAGCAGACGGGGCCGAGGCCAATAAACGGTCCTATCGGAGCCTTGCCAGCCTGCCCTTTGCCGCAGCGGTGACGGCGTGCGCCATTGTCGCCGGCGTGACCCTGGTGCTGCGCTTGGACCCAGTTGCCCTGATCGTCTGGGCGCCCCTGGCCACGGTCGGGGTGCTGTTGGGTGCCATCGATGCTGCTACCACCTGGCTGCCGCTCCGGATAACCCAAGTGTTGTGGGTAACCACCCTGGCGGCCGGTGCACTGCAGATCTGGTGGACGAGCCCCGCCGAACGAGGACAACTGGCCCTCCGCATGGCCCTCGGCGCGCTCGCCGTTGGCGTCTTCTTCTGGGCGTTCTGGTGGTTGGTGGGCGGTTTGGGCTTCGGGGATGTCCGACTGGCACCAGTGCTGGGGGCTGCGCTCGCCTCCGTCTCGTGGCAGGCGGTGATGGGCGGGCTGCTGATCGGGACGGCAACGGGCGCGGTGTTCGGATTGGTACGCCACCTCAGCGGCCGCCACGGACCCTTTCCCTATGGGCCGGCACTCCTTCTGGGCGCGTTCCTGGGTGTAGCGCTGTTCCCATGAACTGCCATCGAGGCGCCAAGACGGCCGTCCGTAGCCGTGTGGCCCGCCGTCCGGCGATGGTGGCGTCCAAAGCCGTGGGCCCGGCGTGACGTTGTCGTCGGTGACGTACGCCGGCCGTCCAATCACCGGGCCGTCCGTGCCGTGCGCCTGCGGAATCGACGCTGCCGTCCGGGGTTCCCCGCTCCCTATCCCCGCTCCGTGAACCTGACGAGACCACGCCCATCGGTGGCGAACGACCGGATGGGCGTGGCCGCGGCGAGTCGGCGGGGTCCTGTCACTTTTCACGGTCGGGGCGTTGGTTGGCCCAATCGACCTGTCAGGCCGTGGTGTTCCGGGCCTCCTGGGTGGCGCGCACCCAGTCATCCAACTTGGCTGCCGCGCTGCCGTCCTGCAGGACGCCACGAGTCCGCTCGAGCCGCCCCGCCAGTTGTTCATGGACGGGGACGCCGAGTTCGGGGCCCTCGAATGCGAGGATGGCAGCGGCCGCATTGAGCGCGACGATGTCTTGCACGGGGCCCGCCTTGCCGTCGAAGGTTTCCCGCAGGACCCAGGCGTTGGTCGCCGGTGGGCCACCCACAAGATCCGCGACCGCGGCTCTGGGCACTCCGAGTTGCAGTGGGTCGAACACGGTCTCCCACACCTCACCATCACGAATCAACCAGACCCGGGAGGTCGTGGTGGTGGTGAGCTCGTCGAGACCATCGCCGCCGTGGAAAATCAGGCCGCGAGCGCCGCGACCTGCGAGCACCCCTGCAATCAAGGGCGCCATCCGCGGGTCGGCCACGCCGATCGCCTGAGCGTTGGGTCGGGCCGGGTTCGCCATCGGACCGAGGAAGTTGAAGGTCGTCGAGACGCCCAACTCGCGTCGAACAGCCGAGACATGGCGCAACGACGAGTGATAGCCGGCAGCGAACAAGAACACGAGTCCCGCGCGATCCATCACACCCTGCTGAGCGGACGGAGGGAGGTCCAACACCAGACCGACCTGCTCAAGGACGTCCGCGGTCCCACAGGCCGAGGATGCAGCCCGATTGCCGTGCTTGACGACCTTGGCTCCGGCCGCGGCGGCCGCAACCGCAGCCATCGTCGAGACGTTCACCGTGTTCGCCCGGTCACCACCGGTGCCGACCACATCGACCGCCTCGCGGTCCAAAGTGATGGGGGTCGCGAATTCGAGCATCACGTCCGCCATGGCCGACAGTTCCTCGACCGACTCCCCCTTGGCCCGCAGTGCCACGGCAAAACCGGCCACCTGCACCGGGCTGGCTGCTCCGAGCAAAATCTCGCCCATTGCCCATCGCACCTGCTCCGACGTCAGGTCGGTGCCGGCAACCAGACGGCTGGTGAGTTCAGGCCACGTCCGGGCGCTCATCAGGCGGAAGGAGCGGTGGAGTCGAGCCGCTGACGCAGAAGTCCCGCAACCGCGTCGGGCAACGTCACCGGATCGATCGGGTGGGCCACAACGGCATCCGCTCGCGACCACGTCGCCAGCCAGGCATCGTCGAGGCGAGCCACCACGACCATGATCGGCGGACAGTTGGGCACCTCATCCTTGATCTGTCGGCACAGGCCCATCCCGCCGGCGGGGACGGCTTCACCATCCAAGACCGCAGTATCAATGCCACCCGCATCCATTGCCTGGATCAGGGCCCGCGGGGTGGCGCATTCCACGACCCGGACGGTAGGCAGGTCCGCGGCAACCTTCGTCCCCATGGCGAGCCGGATCTGCTCGCGGGTGGTGCGGTCGTCCGAATAGACCAAGACCGTCGCCTCGGCCTCGCTCGGCTGCTGTGCGCTCATCTCTTCTTTTCCCTCGCGGTTATCGATCGGCGGTGCCGCCGACTGGTCGTCCAGGGGACCAAAACCGCAGGGCGGCCGGTCCGATGGCAGCGCTCTGACTGTACGCCGCCAGCGCCCCCAGGGGTGCCGCGCTCAGCATATCGGCACCGCAGTCGGGCCAGGAGAATCGCCCGCGGTCCGCAACCCGGCCATCACAACGATCTCGTCGCAACCGGTCCGAAGGCCCCGATTGTGGTGACGGGGCCACAAAGTATGGCAATAATGTGCCCGTGGCTACTTCATCCGATACGACTCAATCGCTCCCATCCGGCGCGCTGCACCCCATCGCGAGGGCCCGCCTCAGCGGTGTCAAGGGACGCCCCGACATGGTCTCGATCGGCGTGATCATCTGGCTCGCATCCGAGCTGATGTTCTTCGCGGCGTTGTTCGCTGCCTATTTCACGATCCGCTCCGTGACCAATGCCGCCACTGATGGCCAACTGTGGCTCAGTGGCACAAACATGCTCAACGTCCCCTTCGCTGCTGCGATCTCGGCGATTCTGGTCGCCTCGTCGGTCACCTGTCAGATGGGTGTCTTCGCGGCCGAGCGTGGCGATGTCAAGAAGCTGCGGATGTGGTACATCATCACGTTCCTCATGGGCTCTGTTTTCGTTGCCGGTCAGGTGTGGGAGTACGCCTCGCTGTACGGCCACGGCATGTCCCCACAGGAAAACGTCTGGGGCTCGCTGTTTTTCCTGGCTACGGGCTTCCACGGCCTGCACGTGATCGGCGGTCTCGTCGCGTTCCTGTTCGTGCTCGCCCGGACCTATATGGCCCGCCGCTTCACCCATGAGCAGGCGGTTTCCGCCGTGGCGATCTCCTACTACTGGCACTTTGTCGACGTGGTGTGGATCGTCCTGTGGGCCGTCATTTACATCATCAAGTGATCGTGATCCATCAGTTCTCCAGCACCACGCGTCGCGTTTGCATCAGCCACAAGGGTGTGCAGCACACGGCGCACGAACCCAACCATCCGATTGTGAAGGGAACCCCTCAGTGAGATTCCTGTCAGCCAAGCGCCGGCACCGCGCAGCACGGCCACTGCTGCTCATCGTGGCGCTTTTCCTGCTGGGCGTCGCTTATGCGGGCTTCGCCCCCGCCGGCAAGTCCAACGCAGACCAGACGAACACCACAGCGGTGCAGGCCGGCAAGGAACTCTTCGCTGTCGGCTGCTCCTCCTGCCATGGCCTGAACGCCGAAGGCACCTCCCAGGGCCCATCGCTGGTCGGCGTCGGTGCCGCCGCGGTGGACTTCCAGGTCGGCACCGGCCGCATGCCGATGGCCGCACCGGGTGCCCAGTTCCCGCGCAAGAACAACACCTACACCGATGCCGAGATCGAGCAGCTCGCCGCCTACGTCGCGAGCCTGGGCCCCGGCCCGGGAATCCCGGCCGCTGAGGCGTACAGCCCGGATGGTCTGAAGCCCGAGGACATTGCCATCGGTGGCGAACTGTTCCGCAGCAACTGCTCGGCCTGCCACAACGTGGAGGGCCTCGGCGGTGCGCTGCCCAACGGCCGTTATGCCCCGACCCTCAAGGGTGTGGACAACAAGCACATCTATGAGGCATTGCGCACCGGACCCCAGCAAATGCCGGTGTTCTCCAAGCAGAACCTCACCGATGACGAGGTTCGCATGGTTATCGGTTACCTGAACAACATCCACAACGAGCCCAACCACGGTGGCTGGAGCTTCGGCGGCCTCGGTCCGGTGCAGGACGGCTTCTGGGTGTTCTTCGGCGGAATCGCCGTCCTGGTCATCTTCGCGACCTGGATCGCATCGAAGGGAGCACGGGCCAAGTGAGCATTCACAACGACACCCCCGCCCGGGCGGTCGAAACCCGTCCGGCACCTGACGAGAACGGGATCATCGAGGAATACCCGATCGTCGATCCCGGCGTCGAGGAGCACATTGACCGCTTCTCCGACGCCGACGATCGCGCCGGCGACCGGGCCGCCCGACAGGTTCTCTTCTGCTTCGCGCTGGTCCCACTGTTGGCCTTGGCCTTCGTGGTCTCCTATTTCTGGCCCGGCTTCGACAAGATGATTGTGGACTTCGGTCCCATTCACTCCAACGCGCAGCACCTCGCCATGGGCGGCTTCCTGGGCTTCGCAGTGCTGCTGATCGGCGTGGGTGCCATCCAGTGGGCCCGCGAGATCATGGTCGATGCTGAGATGGTCGAGGAGCGCCATCCGGCAACCTCGTCCGCCGAAGACCGTGCTGCAGCACTGGCCGAGGTCGACAAGGGCATCGAAGAGTCCGGCATCAGCCGCCGCAAGGTGTTGGGCACCAGCCTGGCCGGCGCGATCGGCGTCACCGCTCTCGCTCCCCTGGTCATGCTGCTGGACGCCGGCCCCTGGCCCTTGCCGTCCAAGCGCCGCGAAACCATCGAGCGGACCATCTGGGATGCCGGAACACCTGCCGAGCCGATCTATCTGGTCAACGACGTGACCCGGTCGCGCATTCGCGCCGCGGACATGGAGATCGGCCAGCTGATCAACGGTGAGCCGGAGAACCTGTGGAACTATCACGGCACCGACTTCCAGACCGAGAAGGCCAAGGCCGCGATCATCGTCGTCCGGATGGACCCCAACTCGATCAAGGTCCCCGAGCGTCGCCAGGACTGGCACGTCGGCGGCATCCTGGCGTACTCGAAGATCTGCACCCACGTTGGCTGCCCGATCTCCCTGTGGGAGCAGCAGACGCACCATCTGCTGTGCCCGTGCCATCAGTCGACGTTCGACCTCGGCGATGCCGGCAAGGTCGTCTTCGGCCCGGCGGCTCGTGCCCTCCCCCAGCTCCCCATCACGGTCGACGACGAGGGCTACCTGATCGCGCGCAGTGACTTCACCGCACCGGTCGGACCGAGCTACTTCGAACGCGACCTCTATCCCGACGACAAGGGCGAGTGATCATCCATGGCAAAGCCTGCACAGGTTAGTGAAACGGGCGGCACCGGCACTGTGTCGCAGTCGCCCGACACCGCCCACCCGCTCAAGAAGCTGGGCCCGGCGGCAACGTGGGCCGATGATCGGCTCGGCCTCGCCAAGCTCGGCAAGGGGAACCTCCGCAAGATCTTTCCGGATCACTGGTCCTTCCTGCTGGGTGAGGTAGCGCTCTATTCGTTCATCATCCTGCTGATCACCGGTGTCTTCCTGACCCTGTGGTTCAAGCCGTCGATGGCGGAGATCCAGTACGACGGCAGCTACCAGCTGCTGCGTGGCCTCCACATGTCGGAGGCGTTCGCGTCCACCTTGGACATCTCGTTCGACATCAAGGGCGGTCTCCTGATCCGCCAGATGCACCACTGGGCCGCGCACTTCTTCATCGGCGCGATGTTCATCCACATGCTGCGCGTGTTCTTCACCGGCGCGTTCCGCAAGCCGCGTGAGATCAACTGGCTGCTCGGTGTGGGTCTGCTGTCGATGGGCATGGTCGAAGGCTTCGCTGGCTATTCGCTGCCGGATGACCTGCTCTCGGGCACCGGCCTCCGCTTCGCCGACGGCATGATCCGCTCGATCCCGATCGTGGGCACCTGGCTGGAGTTCTTCGTCTTCGCGGGCGAGTTCCCCGGTGAGCTGATCATCGCCCGCCTCTACATGGCGCACATCCGGCTGCTGCCGGGGCTTCTGCTCGGCCTCATCG
>JAUNUL010000155.1 GCA_030538175.1 Propionibacteriaceae bacterium
ATCAGCGGAGCCGACCATGGAATCGAGCTTGAAGATCTCGTAGGTCTTGCCGGCCACCTCAAGGTTGGCCTTGGCTCCAAAACTGTTGACACTCATGGAATCAACTCCCGGACTCGTTGTTGGCGTCGAGGCGTGCGTTGCCCCGGGGTAAGTCTCTTGACGTCAAGATACCACCGCAGAGAAGGTCGCTCGCATCCCGGACCCATTTTGCCCCCGATGCGAGCGGTGAACAGCAGAATCCACCCCGCGATCAGGGCGGGACATCGCCGACTAGGGCAAACGCATCCCGCACCGGCATTCAGCTGCAGCTTTTGCTCTTTCCGCTGTCTTCATCGTTCCAGGACCGCGACACACTCGATGTGGTGGGTCTGCGGGAACAGATCGAAAGCTCGCAGGGAGCGCACCTGCCAGCCGAGCTCCCCGGCATGTGCGAGATCTCTGGCCAGGGCCGCCGGGTCGCAGGCGACATAGGCGATCGCCCGCGGCTCACGACGGGAGATCTGCTCCATGACCGTCTTTCCGGCTCCAGCCCGGGGCGGGTCCAGAACCACCAGATCCGTCTGCCCGGGCAGGTCCCGCAGCCCCTTCTCCACGCGACCGACGCTGAAGCGGCCCTCAGGAACATTGCGGCGGGCGTGCGCGACCGCGCCGCGGCCCGACTCGAGTCCCCAGACCTGGACACCACGATCAGCCAGGGCACCGGCGAACAGGCCGACCCCGCAATAGAGATCGAAAGCCCGCTCCCCCGCTTGCGGTTGCAACCCATCGAGCACCGCTGCAACCAGCGTGTCCGCGGCGGCGGGATGCACCTGCCAGAAGCCTGCGAAGTCCACGGCGAAATCCCGCCCGGCAGCGCGCTCGGTGACCTCTGCCCGATCCCGGGGCGATCCGATGCTCACCCCATCAGCACTGGTCACTACCAACAGTTCAGCGTCGGCGGGATTCGCTCCCGCGACGCTCGCATCGCCAGCATGCCTCCCGGTGGCAGCGTTGCCGGACCAGTGGTCGGCGACCGGTTCCAGCTTGCGCGGATCAACCGCGGCGATCGCACACCCCTGATCAGGCAGCCCAATGACCGCATGCGACCGGTGGACCCGCATCCCCAGGCGCTGAGCGCCGTCGCTTTCCCGTCCGGTGACCTGATAGCGCATCCGCGTCCGCCAGCCCCACACCGGGGAAGCTTCCTCGACGTCCCCCGTCCACTCGATCCCGGCGAGGCGCTGCAATTGTTCGGCGACCACGGTCCGTTTCAGCTCGCGTTGTGCCGCCTCGGTCGCGTGCTGGAAATCACAGCCGCCACACCCGCCGGGGTGAAAGATCGGACACGGTGCCTCACGTCGATCCGCCGAAGCAACGAGGATCTCCACCGCATCACCACGCCAGAACCGCTTGTGCGAGGTGTCAGTGATCCGGATCAGCACCTGCTCACCGGGGAGGGCATGGCGTACGAACACCACGCGACCGCCGGGACCGGCATCGGGATCGCTCACCCGGGCGACGCAGTGTCCCCCGTGGGCGACGACACCCACGGTCACGGGCCCGATGATCGCCTGGTCAGCATTGCCGGTCGGCTCAGTCGTCACGCAGTGCTCCTTCGTGGTCAGTCGGGGCGGTCCCGATCAGGCGGTACGCCAAGGGGTCCTCGCGTTCCAGCCGATCGATCGCCACCTCCGAGGACTTCAGCAGATAGGGCACGGAGGTGACCATCACGCCGGGGGCGAAGTGCAGCCGCGTACGCAGGATAAGCCCCGTCTGGTTGTGCAGCACGCTCTCCCACCAGTGACCGACGACGAGCTCGGGCACATAGACAGACACCACATCGCGGGGGCTGGTCTTGCGGAGGTCTCGAACATAGGTGACCACGGGCCCGACGACCTCACGATACGGCGAGGCGATCACCCGCAGCGGTACGCCAAGATCCGCGGCCTGCCATTGGGCGACGACGCGCTCGGTCTCCTCGGGGTCGACCGACACGGTGATCGCCTCGATCGTCGAGGGGCGGGTCCCTTTGGCGAACATGACCGCACGCAGGGTCGGCCTGTTGAGTTGGGAGACCACGACGACCGCGTGGACGCGGCTGGGCAGTGTCCGCTTCACCCCCGGTGACCAAGCGGTTTCGCGCGCGACCGCGCGATAGTGCCGGTTGATGCCCTTCATCACTGCGAAGACGACCGTCATGGCCAGGATCGCCATCCACGCGCCGTGGGTGAACTTGGCGATCAGGATCACGATCAGCACGGTCGCGGTCATCGTCAGACCGACCGCGTTGATGATCCGGGACCGCTGCATGCGCGAGCACTCGCGGGGATCGGTTTCGGTCTTCAGGTGGCGGCCCCAGTGCCGCAACATGCCGAGTTGGCTCAGAGTGAAGGAGACGAACACACCCACGACATAGAGCTGGATCAACTTGGTGACATCAGCATTGAAGGCGAGTGCCAGAGCAATGGCCGAGACGGCGAGCATGACGATGCCGTTGCTGAACGCGAGTCGGTCGCCGCGGGTGTGCAGTTGGCGCGGCAGGAAACCGTCCCGAGCGAGGATCGCGCCCAGCACCGGGAACCCGTTGAACGCGGTGTTCGCCGCGAGGAACAGAATGACCATGGTTGTCGCCACGACGAAATAGAAGCCGGGACGGAAGTCGCTGAACACGGTCCCGGCGAGCTGTCCCATCACGGTGTCGACGTGGACGTCCTGGCGGACGCCGTTGAGCGTGAAGTACGCCCCACCCGAGTCGTCCAACACCCGCACCCCGGTCAGATTGGCGAGGGCGATGATGCCCAACAACATCGATACCGCGATCGTGCCCAGCAGCAACAGGGTGGTGGCGGCGTTGCGGCTCTTGGGTTTGCGGAATGCAGGCACACCGTTCGAGATCGCTTCCACACCCGTGAGTGCGGCGCACCCGGAGGAGAAGGCGCGGGCCAGCAGGAACATCATGAGCACGCCGGTGAACTGCTGATAGCGAGGGTCCCCGACAACCTCGTATTGCGAAGTCGGCGAGGCCAGGTGTTCCCCGAGGACAACCACCCGAAGCAGGCCATAGCCGATCATCACCAGCACGCCGAGCATGAAGGCATAGGTCGGGATCGCGAACACCGTGCCCGACTCGCGCACACCGCGCAGATTGATCGCCATCAACACGGCAATGATCGTCGCCGCCACCCAGCCCTCGTGGCCGATCAGGAACGGCAGCGCGGCCTTGGCATTCTGCACCCCCGAGGAAACCGACACGGCCACAGTCAGGACATAGTCGACCATCAGCGCGCTGGCCACGGTGAGGCCGGCATTGGGCCCGAGGTTGACCGTCGCGACCTCGTAGTTGCCGCCACCAGAGGGGTATTCCCGGACGTTCTGGCGATAGGACGCGACGACCACCAGCATCACCACGGCGACGAGGATGCCGACCCACCAGGAGAACGTGAGGGCGGCCATGCCGGCAAGGCTGAGGGTGAGGATGATTTCGTCCGGGGCGTACGCCACCGAGGACAGTGCATCCGAGGCGAACACCGGCAGGGCGATCCGCTTGGGCAGCAGGGTTTCCGACAGTTCGGAGCTGGGCAGCTTCTTGCCCAGGAGCAAACGTTTGACGCCATCGGTCATGTTCACAGCGCACGACACTACGCCTGTTCCCGGCTCCCCGGAACACGCTTTCGCACCACATCGGCGACATGGGATGTAACGCTGGGTCCACGACCGGACAGGTACAGGATGTGACGACAATGCCCCCCTTGGAACGGCGCTTTCGCGCCGCCTTCACCGCCTGCCATGGCGATGTCCTGTGCTTCGCCCGCCGCCGCACCGATCCGGAACGGGCGGAGGACATCGCTGCCGAAACCTTCCTGGTCGCCTGGCGGCGCATCACCGACCTGCCCGAGGACCCCGGTGATGCACGGGCCTGGCTGTTCGGGATCGCCAGAAACTGTCTGCTCAACGACCACCGCGCCCAGCGGCGCCGGGACGGGCTGTTGGTGCGCTTGGCCGATCCAGCCACCGCTCCCCTGTCCCCCGTGCTGGCCGACACGGCCGATGCGACGGCGCTGCGAATCGACCTGGCCGCCGCGTTCAGCCGACTGAGCGCCACCGACCAGGAAGTCCTCGCGCTCGTCATCTTCGAGCAGCTGACCACCGCCCAGGTCGGCACGGTCCTCGATCTCACCCCCGGCGCAGTGCGCGTACGCCTGTCCCGCGCCCGCGCGGCCCTGCGTGATCAGCTGGCGGACTCCACCACGACCAGCACCCCTGCCCTCTGCACCTCCATGACCACCGAAGAGGTTCTGCCATGACCACCGAACACGACGACCGCCGTCTCGACGAGCTGCTGCGTACCCTCGACGTGGCCGACCGCGACCCCCACGATGATCTTTCCCGACGCCGTGCCGATGCGCTGTTGGAGCGCATTGTCGCAACCCCCGTCGACGCCGAAGCCCGCACCGCGGGTGGCACTTCTGCTGCCCCGGCCACAGGGAAGCGCCGGCGGCTGCCCTGGTTGGCCATCCCGGCCGCCGCGGCCGCATTCGCCCTGGTGGCCAGCTTCTGGCCGGGGTTCGGTGGACGCGGTGACGCGTACGCCTCGTGGACGCCCACGCCTATCCCGGTGACCGGCGAGCTCTACGACAAGACCACCCAGGCCTGCGTACGCCAACTCGCCGAGGTCGAGAAGGACTACCCCGGCACGGGACCGGAGCGCCCAGTCACCGGGGCCGACACGGCCCGCATCCTGATCGCCGAGCAGCGCGGTGACTTTGTGTTCGTGGCCCTGACCACGGACGTCGGCGCCGACTGGACCTGCTTGTTCGAGGCCAAGCGGCCGAACCGGCCGGTGGCGGCAGGCGGTGGGATCCCGGGTGAAAGCACTCCGCCCCCCGCGCCACTCGCCCCCGAGGACTTGTCCGGCGGCGGTGGCGGTATCACCGGCAGCATGCAGGGCAGCTTCGCGAGCACCCAGGGCCGCGTCGGGTCCGCTGTGCGCGGCGTCACGATCCACGCCGGTGGCAAGACGGTCGAGGCATCGGTCAACGAAGGCACCTTTGCGGCCTGGTGGCCTATCGACGACATCACTCCGGCGGCTGTGGATGACATCACCTTCGACGTCACGTTGGCCGACGGTCGGGTGCTGACCAACGTGGACGGCGGCATCATGTCGCCGATGCCCGGGCTCCGCGAGGTGGGTCGAGTCAGCGTGGGCGCGGGCACCGATGACCGGGCGACGATCGACGGCATCGCCGGGGCCGAGGTGACCGGGGTGACCGTGCATCTGCCCGATGGGCGGGACATGCCTGCGACGATGACCGGGCGGTTCTTCCATGTCGGCTATGACCTGCCCAAGGGCACGTTCGACCCGGGGATTCACCCCGAGGACCTGCGGTTCACCCTGACGCTCACCGACGGCACGGTGCTCCCCCGCACCGAGGCGCTGCGACGCTGATCCGGTCGTCCCTTCCGCGCCGGGGTCCCCAGCGGCTCCGGCGCGGAGGCACGGTAAGAATCGGAGTAGATTCTCCCCCGTGCACATCATCATCATGGGCTGCGGCCGGGTGGGGTCACGCCTGGCGCTCAGCCTGGAGAAGCGCGGCCACAGCGTCGCGGTCATCGATGTCGACGTCGACGCGTTCCGCCGGCTCGGGCCGAACTTCGCCGGCCGCACCGTCAAGGGTGTGGGATTCGACCGCGAGGTGCTCGAACTCGCTGGTGTCCGGGAGGCAGACGGTTTCGCCGCGGTGTCCAGCGGCGACAACTCCAACATCCTCGCTGCCCGCGTCGTGCGGGAATTCTTCGACATCGAGAACGTCGTGGCACGCATCTATGACCCCGACCGTGCCGCGGTCTATGAACGCCTCGGCATCCCCACGGTCGCCACCGTCCGCTGGGCCGCCGACAAGGTGCTCCGTCGACTGCTGCCCGAGGGATCCGAGCCCGTGTGGCGGGACCGTTCGGGCTCCGCGCTCCTGGTCGAGGTTCATGTGCATCCCGGATGGGTCGGCCAGACCATCGAACGCATGCAGGAAGCCGCCCGCACCCCCATCCCGTTCCTGTTGCGCGTCGGGGCTGGGATCGTCGCCCGCCCGGAGACGATCTTCCAGGAGGGCGACCTGGCGTACGCCGCGTGCGAGACCGGTCGGGTCAGCGATGTCGAGACCGTTCTCGGCGCCCCGCCCCGCAAACACTGATCCGCCGAACACCGAGCCGAGAAAGAGAACATCGATGCGCATCGCGATCGCCGGGGCCGGGAACGTCGGTCGTTCCATCGCCCGTGAGTTGCTCGTCAACGGCCACCAGGTCCTGTTGATCGACAAGGACCCGAAAGCCATGAAGACCGAATCCGTGCCCGACGCCGAATGGCTGCTCGCGGATGCCTGCGAGATGTCATCACTGGAAACCGCCGAACTCGAACATTGCGACGTGGCAATCGCCGCCACCGGGGACGACAAGGTCAACCTCGTGCACTCGCTGCTGGCCAAGACCGAGTTCGGGGTTCCTCGCACGGTCGCGCGCGTCAATCATCCCGGCAACGAGTGGATGTTCGATGACGTCTGGGGCGTGGACGTGTCCGTGTCGACCCCTCGCCTGATGTCGGCCCTGGTCGAGGAGGCGGTCACGGTCGGTGACCTGGTCCGACTCTTCACGTTCAAGGACGGCAGCACGAACCTCGTGGAGATGACGCTGCCCGATGACAGTCCCTGGATCGGCCGCCAACTCGCGGAGCTTGAGCTGCCCGGCGACTCGGTGCTGGTGGCGATCATCCGCGACGGCCGGGCCATGGCACCTGATCGCGATGGTGCCCTCGAAGGCGGCGACGAACTGTTGTTCGTGACCGCGGAAGAACACGAGCGGGCCCTCGCCGATGAGCTCACCTCCGACGAGATGAGCCCCCGCGTGGTG
>JAUNUL010000156.1 GCA_030538175.1 Propionibacteriaceae bacterium
GGTGCCGGGTCGAGGGCAGCCGCCGGTACAGCGGGCTCGCGCAGGCCGTGCTGAGTCATGTCGCCTGTGGACCGTGGGGCAGTTGCCTGGCTCGAGGCGTCTGGGTTCAGGTCTGGTGTGAGTGTGGTGAGGTCGCCGGTGAGGATGGCCGCGGCGCGGGCGGGATCGGCGAGGAGTTCGAGGGCCTTGGCGCGCAGGACCGGGCGGGTGGTGTCGGGCTCGATGATGTCCAGGACATCGGCCAGGGCGTTGATCGTGGCTTCGAGGTCCAGGCCTTCGGGTCCGTTGAGTTGGGCCCGCAGGTTCAGGGTCCCAGCACCGTCGGGGTCACGGTCGGGGTAGAACTGCACGAACCGAGCCGCCAGTCCA
Source organism: Propionibacteriaceae bacterium (assembly GCA_030538175.1). GTDB lineage: Bacteria > Actinomycetota > Actinomycetes > Propionibacteriales > Propionibacteriaceae > Enemella. The sequence continues at coordinate 370 of JAUNUL010000156.1, forward strand.
TGCCGTCGGCGGGCTTCGGTGCTGGCGGGATCAAGGATGGAGATCAACCGTTTCGCCCGGTTCAGGATCGCGCCCGGGGGCAAACCGGGGGCACGCAGGGCGAGTTGCCGGTCGAGTTCCCGGCACCGTTCGACGGTGAGAGTCGCTGCGCGAGTGAGCTCGGCAACTTTGCAGCCAACCCAGCCCGGCACCTGGTCGTGTTCGATATGGGCCCACAGTCCGGGCAGGCGGTGGCGCAGATCGAGCACGTTCCCGATCAGGACCGCGGCCGCGTCCGGGCTGATCCCCAACGCGGGTCCGACCTCGAACCGCAGAAACTCCGAGGCTTCCGGACTCCCATCGGCCCCGTATTGCCACAACCGCTCACCCACACCCGAGGACCCAGCGTCGAGACGGCCGGGGCCAGGGTCAGGGTCGATGGACATCGCGTCGACCACGTGGTCGATGTTGTCGATCCAGGACCACACCTCCGCAGCCCGAGCGATCAACACGAGCTGATCGATCCGGGCTTCACGTTCCCGACGGGCTGCGGCGGCCAGGGCGTGGATGACCGTGGCCCGGTCCCACCCGGTCACCGGATCACATGCCCGCCCACCCGCACCCGCATGTTCGGGAGTCGCTGGTGGTTCATTCATGAGTAGCCTCCTCGCTAACGGTCATGCGCGAAAGAATCGCTTGCATGTTCCATTATCGGCGACGAGGTCTGGTATTTCCCGGTCCATCACCAGATCTGTGGACAACTCTCCAGAACCCAAATCAGCTGTGGATAAACCACGTCAGCTGCCCCGCGGCCCGTTGCCGGCAGGAGGGGCTGCCTACCCACCGGCCACGCCGGATCGAGTCGACCCGGCGCAGGCTCAGTGTTCGGTTAAAGGTGTCAGCGGTTGGTGTACCCAGCGTCCACGTCGATGCAGGTCGCGGTGACGTAGCTCGACAGATCGGAGGCGAGCCACAGGCAGGCCTGGGCGATCTCGCGGCCGGCGGCGAAGCGACCGAGCAGGGAGAGCTGCGGGGCGAATTCCTCGGGGTTGATGCCGGCGTCACTCAAAGCGCTCTGCAGCATCGGGGTGTCAATCGCACCCGGCGCCACGGCGTTAACACGAATGCCGTCCTTGCCGTGCTCCAGGGCGGCGACCTTGGTCAGGCCGAGCACGCCGTGTTTGGCGGCGACATATGCCACGTTGTGCGGCTGGGGGCGGAACCCGGACACCGACGAGATGTTGACGATCGAGCCACCGCCACCCTGGGCGAGGAGCTGACGGATCTGGTACTTGCAGCACAGGGCCTGGCCCTTGAGGTCGACCGCCATGAGCTTGTCCCAATAGTCCTCGTCAAAATCGACCAGCGGGGCATTATCCGGCTGGATCGCGGCGTTGTTGACGGCAACATCCAGACGTCCGAACGTGTCGACGGCATGCTGAACCATCGCCTGCACATCGGTGGTGTTCGAGACATCGGTGCGGATGAAGGTTGCCTCGCCGCCGTTTCCCTGGATTTCGGCGACAACCTGCTGGCCAAGTTCTTCATTCAGGTCGGCCACGACCACTTTGGCTTTGGCTTCAGCGAAAAGAATCGCTGCTTCCTTGCCCATGCCCATGGCCGCACCGGTGATAATTGCGACCTTGCCATCGAGAATTGGGAACGTCATTTCCCCGCCTTTCGCGTCTGTGAATGCCGCAATCAACGTAGCGGGCAGCACATTCGGGTTCGTCGTGTCTCGCAAGCCCGCTTTGCCCGTCTCACCAGGCGCTTGCGCCCATTCAACTGCTCAGACAACCGTAAAATGTTCGGCCACTGTGTCCTCACTCGAAGTGCCGACGAAAACAGTGAAGTTCCCCTTCGGCACAGCCCAGCCGCGCTCGGCATAGCTCCACACCGACAGCGGATGATGCGTCGCCGCCGGATCGACCACGATCCGCACCCGCTCCCGTTTCCCGGCAGCCACATGGACCTTGGCGAAGCCGACCAACCGCTTGGGCGGCTGCCCCGTGGAGTCCGGGAATCCGAGATAGACCTGCACGACCTCCGCCCCTGGGCGTACGCCAACATTCGCGACCGTCGCCTCGACCGTGACCGGCGACGTTCCGGGCTGATCCCCGGCATCGACGGTGACGTCGGTGACCTCGAAGGTCGTGTACGACAACCCGAACCCGAACGCCCACAGCGGCTCGATGTTCTCGGCCTGATGCCAGCGGTACCCCATCCGCAGGCCCTCGGAATACCGGATCACCGGATAGCCGGCCCCCTCGTCGGTGCCCGGGTACCGCTCCGGCCGCCCGGCGATCAGGGTGTCATCGGCGGACCGGGGGTATGTCGTCGGCACCTTGCCAGACGGGTTGACCACGCCCAGCAGCAGGTCCGGCACCACGTGCCCATCTTCTGTGCCCTGATTCCAGACCTCCAGAATCGCCGGCACCGCGTCGACCCACGGCATCAGCACCGGACTCGAATCCTTGAGCACCAGCACCGTTCGCGGGTTGACCGGGCCGAGCTCGGTGATCAACCGATCCTGGTTGTTCGGTAGGTGCATGTCCGGCAGGTCTGCGCCCTCGGTTGCGACCAGCCCGGCCATGATCACCACCACGTCAGCTGTCCTCGCCGCCGCAACAGCCTCGTCGAGATTGCTGAGATCGTTCGCCACGATCACCGCCTCGACCGTCGCGGTCCCACCGACCTCGGTCAGCACATCCTGGAATCCCGGCAGGGGATCGACCGTGTACAACGGGTCGACCCGCGACGAACCGCCGCCACCTTGGCAGGCACGTGCGGCGTACTTCTCCTGGCCGACAATCAGCATCCGCCCACCATCAGGATCAAGCGGCAGAATCCCACCCTCGTTCTTCAGCAGCACCGCCATGTCCCCGCCGATCCGCCGGGCGATCGCACCATGCGCCGCCGCGTCGATCTCGCCGGGGGCATAGGGCCGCTCGAACTGACCGAACCGGAACATTTGCGTGAACCGCCGCACCAGCGCCCGATCGACCGTTTCGATCTCCAGGCTCGTGTCGTTGAGCGCGTTCTTGATGTTCGTCTCGTTCAGCCATTTCGCGTCCGGCATCTCGTGATCCAGCCCCGCATTCAGGCTCGCCGCCGCCGATCGCGTCGACCAGAAATCAGACTGCACATAGCCCTCGAAGCCCCACTCGTCCCGAAGAATGTCGTGCAAGGTGTGCCGATATTCCGTGGCATAAACGCCGCGCACCCGGTTATAGGCACTCATGATCGCCGCGATCTCGCCGTCCTTGACCAACATCTCGAACGGCAGCAGATAGAGCTCACGCAGCACATGCTCATCCAGCTCCACATTCGTGCGGAACCGCTCATATTCCTGATCGTTGACCACATAGTGCTTGCCCATCGCAATCACATCGTGGGCCTGGATCGCCTTCGTCACCTCGACGCCCATCACGCCCGACAGATAGGGATCCTCGGAGAAGTACTCGAAGTTCCGCCCGGCCGTCGCGGTCCGATGCAGACACACCCCCGGGCCCTCAAGCACGTGCTGCCCGAGCGTCGCGGTCTCGCTGCCGATGATGTCGCCGTACGCCGCCGCCAGTGCCGGGTCGAAACTCGCCGCCACCCCGATCGTCATCGGCAGGGCCGTGGCCGGCGGGGACGGCGTACCGTCACCCATCCCCACCCCGACCGGTCCGTTCGTGATCCGGAACCGCGGAATCCCGAGCTCGTCGATCGCCGCGACGTGCCGCTCGACCCGGATCTGCGCCGCCAACGCGGCCATCTCCTCCTCGGTCGTCGCCTGGTTGATCGCGCCATAGATGTCGATGGTCTCCATCGCGCCGTGCAGTTGGGCGATCTTCTGATCCAGCGTCATCGCGGCGACGAGCGCCACGGCCCGTTCCCGTGGGGTCAGGGTCGTGTCGAGCCAGGGTCGGTCAGTGGGGGACTGGGTGCGCGCGTCATCGGTCACCTTGGTCACGTTAGGCAGGCGTACGCCATCCCGGGCCGGGTTGCCCGAAGTTGCCCCAACTTCCTGGACCGACCCTTACTTCTGGCGGGGCACCAGGAACGGCTTCATCACCTTGGTGATCACTGGCGCGACGAGATATGTCATCGTCAACACGATCAGGCTCACGTTGATCGCGGTCATCACCAGGAAGGGGATTTTCCCGTCTGGATTCCAGAATCCGGCGAGAAAGATGAAGAACGAGGCGAGTGGCCAGATGCCCATCCACGTCACGACGGCGGTCTTCCAGCGTGGCGGTTTGGGGGCGTTGGCCGGGATGGATGGCCCGGTGAACCACTCCTCGAGCGCGTTCAGCCGCCGGTGTTCCGGCTCGCCCTCGGCGTGCGGGCGCATGCGTTCGAAGATGTGCTTGCGGTCGGCGGAGTTGTCCCAGGCGGCGAGGTCGGCTTCGGAGGCGAAGTTGACCGCCACCTGGTACGCACAACCCGGCGTCTCGGGCGGGATGATCTCGGCGCCCTCGAAGCCGTGGTGGTCCCGCATCTTCAGCAGCATCTCGCGCACGAGCGCTTCGTATTGCTCCTCATGCCCCGGCAGCGCCCGCCGCCGCGCAATGCGCGTGACGGCGGTGCTGTCGTTGGGCTGCTCGGTCACTTGCCGAGATATGCAGTCGCCTCGATCTCCACGAGGAAGACCGGGCGGCCGAGGGCGGCGACGCCGACGACGGTGTGGGTCGGGGGCACCGGGCCGGTGAACCAGCGGTGGCGGGCCTCGGACACCTTGGGCGCATCGGTGGTGTGGACGAGATACGTCGTGGTCTGCACGATGTCGTCCATCGTGCCGCCGGCGGCCTCGACGACCGCCTTCATGTTGGTGAACGCCTGCTCGATCTGGGCCTCAACGTCCCCCTCACCGACGATCGAGCCATCGGAAGTGAACGACACCATGCCGGCGATGTGGAGGGTGTCCCCGGCGAGCACGCCATAGGAATAGTTGCTGGGCTGGGCGCCCGAGGCGGGCAGTGAGTCCGGCATGATCGCCTTGACCTTCGACATGAAGCTCCTTTGATTCGGTTGTACGCCTAAGAGGACGAACTGCCTTGAGCGTACCCCGACGCCTCAGAGCAGCCCGCGTTCGAAGGCGACGCGCACCGCGGCCGCCCGGTCGTTCACCCCGAGTTTCTCGTACGCCCGAACCAGGTGGGTCTTCACCGTCGCTTCGGACACCATCAGGGTCTCCGCGGCCGTGCGGTTCGTCCCGCCGGAGGCGATCACCTGCAACACTTCCCGCTCCCGCTTGGTGAGGGGGATGTCACGCCGCCGGGCGGTCAGCGCCTCAAGCGCCCGCGGCGTCAGCACCGGCCGACCCGCCGCGACATCCCGCACCGCCCGCAGCAGGTCAGCCCGGGGTGCGTCCTTGAGCAGGTAGCCATCCGCCCCCGCCCGCACGGCGGCCAGGATGTCGTGATCGGTGTCGTACGTCGTCAGCACCAGGATCCGCCCCGAGACCCCGCGCCGCTTGAGCTCCTTGATCGCCGTCACCCCATCACCGCCGGGCATCCGCAGGTCCATCACGATCACATCCGGGTCGACGTCCGCGATCACCACCAGCGCCTCCCGGCCATCGCTGGCCTCGCCGACCACCGCCAGGTCGTCCTCACCGGCGAAAATGCCGACCAGGCCATCCCGCACGATCGGATGGTCGTCGACGACCACCACCCGGATCTGCTTCCCGACCGGGGCCTGTTCCTTCCCGCTCATCTCATTCCCGCTCATCGCGGGATCGCCACGCTCACGGTGCAGCTCCCTCCCTCCGGGGCCTCGACCTCCAGCGTCCCACCGAGCAACGCGACCCGCTCCCGCATCCCGCGCAAACCGTGGCCGGCGGTCGGGGCCGTCGGATCGAAGCCGACCCCGTCGTCGCGGACGTCCAGGCGTACCTCCGTCGGGTCATAGTCCAACGTCACCACCACCCGGGTCGCCGACGCGTGCCGCACGACGTTCGCCAGCGCCTCCTGCGTGAGCCGGACGAGCTCGGCGTCGCCGCGGCTGGCGTACTCCTCGCCCTCCACGACCAACCTGGCGTCCACGCCCTGTAGACCCGTCTCCGCGACCAGGCCGGCCAGCGCATCGGGCAGGGACCGCTCATCCAGCCGCGGGGACGCGAGGGCCCGGACCGCGCGGCGGGCTTCGCCGAGTGCCTGGCGGGCGGTGTCGCGTACGCGGGCCAGGCGCGCGAGCCGTTCGGTCTCGTCGCTCGCATCGGCTGCCTCGAGCTGGGTGATGATGCCGACGAGGCTCTGGGCGACGGTGTCGTGGATCTCCCGGGACAGGCGTTGCCGCTCCTCGGTGACGCCGGCCTCGCGGGCCTGGGTGATGAGCTGTTCCTGCAGCGCATCGTTGCGGGCCTCGGCCGCGCGGAGTTCGGCGACCGTGCGTTCCAACTGGGTCACGCCTCGCTCCCGCTCCTTCTCCAGCAACGCGATCATGACGGCGATGGCCACGTTCACCGCGAGGATCAGGCCATAGATCGCGGGCTCGAACAAT